>DATAAG010000635.1:0-22231 GCA_036260235.1 Longimicrobium sp. | reverse complement strand
GTGCAGCGGCCGGTCCGATCCCGTTCTCGCGACACACTCCTCGCGCGCCACCCGTGAGGCTGGTTCCGTGGCGCAGCGGACCCCATCTCTGCTCACTCACGCTCCGTTTCAAGGTCGCGAGCGAGAAGGTGAGCACCCGGTACGTGGCCTCGATGCGGCGCGGGCGATCGCGCCGTTCGCGATCCGGGCTCCCCGCAACTGCGCGAGGGGGACTGCGGATCCTGCCTCGTCCATCCTGTCCTCCGGGCAAAGGCTCCCTGTCACGCCGGGTGGATGGAGGTCCGGCCCCTTCGACGTATTCCGGCCTGCTTCGGTGACGCGCGCAGCGTGGGCGGAGCAGGCGATCGCCAGGAGCAGCGCGGCGCCGGCGGCGATCCCGCGGCCCCTCCAGGCGGCGCGGCCGGAGCGGAACCGGTTTCATGGCCGGCTCACAGGGATTTGAGGTATTCGACGAGCTGACGCCGCTCCGCCTCGGTAAGGCGCAGGCCCAGGTACTGGTCGTAATGGGCGACCACGTCGTCGAGGGTGGCGGCGCTGCCGTCGTGGAAGTAGGGCGGATGCTGCCACGCGCCGCGCAGCGGAGTCGTGCGGTACCGGCCGGTTGTGCTCCGGCTCGCCAGGACGGGATCCACGCCCGTTTCCTCCGGGCGGTGGAGGATGCCCCGGTCCGCGTCGGTGAAGTTGGAGCCGGTGTGGCAGGAAGAGCAGCGGCCCTTGCCGTTGAAGACGTTCCGGCCGCGCTCGGCGGCGGCGCGGTCGAAGCTGCCTGCGGGCGGCTGCGGCGCGCCCAGGCTCAGCTGGTATTCGCGCAGCGCCGCCAGCACCGGCGTCACAGCGAGCAGGGGTAGGGCGCCTGCCCGTCGATCTCGAGGCGCAGCGCGCTCAGGAGGCGGGCCTGTCGAAAGAAGTAGCCGCTCAGCCCCCACCGGCCCAGCCGGAGGTGCCGACGATCAACAGCGAGGGCCCGCGCCAGGCATACACGGTGTCGGGCCGGATTCGCGCGCTCGCTCCAGGGTGCATCGGATCACCGGTTGAAGGGTCGCGGGAGATCCACGCCATTAATATGCCAAATAAGCCATTGGCATATTTATCGCGGGCTGGAAAAAGTGGCGCGGCAGCACGCTGCACCCCTGGTCACGGGCGCTCCTTGCGCCCGCGGCCGGCAACCACGCCACAGCCAGCAAGCGGAGGCGCGAGGCCATGGAAGCGAGAGCGAAGCTACTGGGTCACCCGATCCACCAGATGCTGATCGTCCTGCCGCTCGGACTGCTGACCGGCGCGATCGTCTTCGACGCGCTCCATCTGCTCGGCATGGGAGAGCACTGGCCGGCCGTGTCGTACTGGCTGATCCCGGCCGGGGTGCTGGGCGGCCTTCTGGCCGCGGTGTTCGGGTTCGCGGACTGGACGAAGATCCCGAAGCAGACGCGGGCCAGGCGCGTGGGCGCCGTCCACGGCCTGGGCAACGTGGTGGTCGTGAGCCTCTTCGCCGTCAGCTGGTGGCTGAGGGGAGGCCCGGACGAGGGAACGTCGACCGCCGCGCTCCTCTTCTCCTTTTCCGGCGGTGCGCTCGCGATGCTGACGGCATGGCTGGGCGGCGAGCTCGTGGCGCGGCTGGGCGTTGGGGTGGACGAGGGCGCCCACCTGGATGCGCCGAGCTCGCTCTCCGGGCGCCGCGCGAACGGCGCGGCGTCGGCTCGCATCGTGTGAGCGCGCCATGAGCGGACTTGCAGCTCTCCCCGTGGGCGGAGCCGGAGCACGGCTCGGGGAACCGCTCGCGGCGTTGCCGCCCCCCGGCGACGCGGTGCCGCTGGAGGCGGTGCACGCGCGCGCATACCGCTTCCCGACCGGCGGACCCGAAAGCGACGGGACGCTGGAGTGGGCCTCGACCACGATGGTGCTGGTGGAGGTGCGGGCCGGCGGGCGGAGGGGGGTGGGATACACCTGCGGCTCCGCGGCCGCCGCCACGGTGGTGAGCGAGGCGCTGGCGCCCGTGGTGCTGGGGCAGGACGCGATGGCCATCCCCCACCTGTGGCAGTCGATGGTCCGCTCCACCCGCAACCTGGGGCGGTCGGGGATCGCTTCCATGGCGGTCGCCGCCCTGGACAACGCGCTGTGGGACCTGAAGGCGCGCATCCTGGAAGTCCCGCTGGTCACGCTGCTGGGCGCCGTCCGGGACGCGGTTCCCGTCTATGGGAGCGGCGGGTTCACGAACCTCGACACGCGTGCGCTCGTGGCGCAGCTCACCGGCTGGACCGAGGCCGGCATCTCGCGCGTGAAGATGAAGGTCGGGCGGGAGCGGGAGGCTGACGCCGGCCGCGTCCACGCGGTGCGCGCGGCGATCGGGGACCAGGTCGAGCTGTTCGTGGACGCCAACGGTGCGTACGCGCGCAAGGAAGCGCTCGCGATGGCGGCGGAGTTCGCGGCCGCGGGCGTCACCTGGTTCGAGGAGCCGGTCCCCTCCGCCGACGTGGAGGGGCTGCGGCGGGTGCGGGAGCGCGCGCCGGGCGGGATGGAGATCGCCGCGGGGGAGTACGGCTGGCGGCTGGAGGACCTGCACCGGCTGGCGGCTACGGGCGCGGTGGACGTCCTGCAGGCGGACCTGACGCGGTGCGAGGGGCTGTCGGTGTTCCTGCAGGCCGGCGCCCTGGCGGCGGCCTGCTCGCTTCCCCTGTCGTCGCACACGGCGCCCGCGCTTCACCTGCACGCCGCCTGCGCGCTGCCGGCACTCAGGCACCTGGAGTACTTCCACGACCACGTCCGGCTGGAAGAGCGGTTCTTCGACGGAACGCGGGCCCCGCGCGGCGGGTGCCTGCATCCCGACCTCGGGCGGCCGGGCCACGGGCTGGAGTTCAAGGAGCCGGACGCCCGCCGCTACGCCCTTTGAACGGTGAAACCCATGAACCAGACCGCCGCGGACGTACTGGTGGAGGCCCTGATCGAGGACTGGGGGGTCCGCCACGTGTTCAGCCTGCCGGGAGACGGGATCAACGGGATCTACGAGGCGCTGCGCACGCGGAGCGACCGCATCACGCTGATCCAGGTCCGGCACGAGGAGACGGCGGCTTTCGCCGCCTGCGCCTACGCCAAGTTCACCGGCCGGCTGGGCGTCTGCCTCGTCACCTCGGGCCCCGGTGCCATCCACCTGCTCAACGGGCTGTACGATGCCAAGATGGACGGCGCCAGCGTGCTCGCGATCACCGGCCAGATCTACCACGACCTGATCGGGACCTTCTACCAGCAGGAGGTCGATCTCGTGCAGCTGTTCAGCGGCGTGGCGGTCTACAACCACGAGATCCGCTCCACGGCGCAGGTCGACGCCGTGGTGCACGAGGCGGCCAAGGCCGCGCTGTCCAGGCGGGGGGTCGCGCACCTGTGCTTCCCCACGGACCTGCAGCACGAGCCGGCCCCCGGCGGACGCGTGGCAAAAGGCGGGGCCGCCAAGAAGCCGATGGGGCACGTGGGGGCTGCCTGGACCGCGGCAGAGCCCGTTCCCCCGGCGGAGGCGCTCGACGCCGCGGCGGAGATCCTGAATTCCGGCAAGCGCGTGGCGATCCTCGCCGGCCGGGGCGCGCTGCAGGCCGGAGAACAGCTGGCCGCGGTCGCGGAGCGCCTCTCCGCGCCGGTCGTGCTCGCGTACCTCGGCAAGGCCGCGCTCCCCGCATCGCACCCGAACCACATGGGCGGAATCGGCCTCCTGGGCGACCGGCCGGGGCAGCTGGCGCTGGAGCAGTGCGACACGCTGCTCATCGTCGGCTCGTCGTTCCCGTATCTCGACTACTACCCGAAGCCGGGGAGCGCCCGGGCGGTCCAGATCGACATCGAGCCGGAGCGGATCGGCCTCCGCTACCCGGTGGAGGAGGCGCTGCCGGGGGCTTCGGCCGCGACGCTGGACGCGCTCCTCCCGCGGCTGCGGCCCCAGGGCGCGGACACGGCCTGGCTGGAGAGCCTGCGGGCCGAGCGCGCGGACTGGCGCAAGGTGCTGGAGCGGCGGGCGCAGGACGACGGGGTTCCGCTCCGTCCGCAGCGCGTCGCCTGGGAGCTCAATCGGCACCTTCCCGACGACGCGATCCTCTGTGGGGATTCCGGCACCAGCACGACCTGGTTCTCGCGGTACCTCGAGGTGCGTCCCGGGATGCTCGCCTCGGGGTCCGGGAACCTGGCGAGCATGGCCTCGGCGCTCCCCTACGCCATCGGGGCGCAGGTGGCGTTCCCGGAGCGCCGGGCCGTCGCGTTCATGGGCGACGGTGCGTTCACCATGCTGATGGGGGACGTGCTCACGGCGGTGAAGTACCGGCTCCCGCTCGTCGTGGTGATCCTCCGCAACGACTACCTGGGCCAGATCCGGTGGGAGCAGATGACGTTCGTGGGCAATCCCGAGTTCGGCGTCGACCTCCACAACCCGCGCTCGTTCGCGGACTGGTCGATCAACTGCGGGGGCGCCGGCTTCCACGTGATCCGGCCGGAAGACCTCGCCCCCGCGTTCCGGGCGGCGTTCGCCAGGACGGATGGTCCCACGATCGTCGAGTGCGTGGTGGACCCCGACGAGCCGCCGCTGCCGCCCAAGACGCACACGGAGCACGCGATCAACATGGTGCGCGCCATGGCGAAGGGTCAGCCCAGCTCCGCCCGCATCGCGCTGACGCTGTTCCGCGACAAGGTGGACGAGATCCTGGTCCAGGGGCTGGGGCCGGTTCCCGGCCCACTCGGGGCGGCGGGCGATGACGAATAGCGCAACGCCCGCCCCCGCCGCGCTCCGGCCGCGGGAGCGGGCGACCGAGGCGAGCCGCGGGGCCGTCGGCGTCCTAGCCGTGGGCTCCGCCGGGATGCTGATGCTTTTGTGCGCGACGCAGGCGCGGAGGTCCGCGCACGTCCGGCCGCGCGTTCCGGCGGAACCGGGTCGCGAGCGCAGGCTGGCCGCACGGCTGCTGCACGCCGGGTCCTGCACGCTCGCGGCGAGCGTCGCCCTGGACAGCGCGGCCGAACACTACCGGGCGGGGTTCCACAACCCGTTCATGTTCGCTGGGCCCTCGGCCGCCGCGATCACCCTTGCCGCGGCGGCGAAGGGGGCGGCGAGCGCCGGGCCCGCGTCACCACGCCGGGCCGGCATCTTCGCGCTCGCCGCGCTGGCCGGCTGCGTCGGCACGGCGTTCCACGCCAGGAACCTGCTCCGCCGGCGATCCCTGGGGGCCGTGGCCGCCCTGCTGCACGGTGCTCCCGCGGGCGCCCCGCTCGGGCTGTCGTTCGCCGGGTTGTTCGGCTGGGCAGGCGAAGCCCTGCTCCTGCCGCCGGGGGGAGCGCGCACGCCCCTGCCCCTGGCGAAAGCGCTGGCGGCCGCCGCCGCGGCGGGACTGGCGGGGACCGCCGCGGAGGCCGGGCTCCTCCACTTCCGGGGGGCGTTCGCCAGCCGGGAGATGTACCTGCCGGTGCTGCTGCCGCCGCTGGCCGCCCTCGCGCTGGCCGGTGCCGCGTCGCGTCCGTCGCCGCGGCGTCTCCGGGCAGCGCGGGCGCTCGTGGGGTCGACCGCCGTGCTGGGGGCCGCGGGGGTCGCCTTCCACGCGCGCGGCGTGGGGCGGCGGATGGGCGGGTGGCGGAACTGGAGGCAGAACCTGCTCGCGGGGCCCCCGCTTCCCGCCCCGCCCGCCTTCACCGGGATGTCGCTCGCGGGGCTGGCGGGGCTGATCCTGCTGGGAGGGGGTGGATCGTGAGCCCGTTCGCCACGCCGTATCCCGGTTACGACATCCGGGCCAAGGCGAGCTCGCCGTCGTGGGACGAGGTGACCCGGCGGGTGGTCGACCAGCGCGTGAACGCCGTACCGGGGCGGGAGTTCCTCTCGGAAGCGGAGTGGCGGACGCTCGAGGCGGTGTGCGCCCGCCTGATCCCCCAGCCCGATCGCGGGGACGAGCCGATCCCGATCGTCCCGTGGATCGACCATGCGCTGTGCCGGGGGGAAGGAGACGGTTACCGGTACGCGGACATGCCGCCCGGACGCGATGCGTGGAGGCTCGGACTGGAAGGCCTGGAGGCGGAGAGCGTCCACGCCTTCGGGCGCGCTTTCGGCGAACTGGACGGGGACGAGCAGGACGCCCTGCTCCGTGTGGTGGAGCGGGGCGAGGTGAGCGCGGGAGTCTGGCTGCGCCTGCCGCCGCGCCGGTTCTTCGCCCACACGCTGCTGCGAACGGTCGTCGGGGCCTACTACGCGCACCCCGCGGCGCTCAGCGAGATCGGGTTCGGCGGGCCGGCTTCGCCCCGCGGCTACGTGAGGCTCGGCCCCGGCGAGCGCGACCCGTGGGAGGCGGAGGAGCGGCACGATGGACGGTGAGCCCCGGGCGGCGGCAGGCCGGGCGCCGGACGTCTTTCGGCGCGGCGGCTGGGTGCCCATGCGCATGTACGACGAGCGCGACGAGGTGGACTTCGCGATCGTCGGCACCGGCGCCGGCGGCGGCACCCTCGCCTGCCGCCTGGCGGAAGCCGGCTTCCGGGTCGTCGCCTTCGAGGCGGGCCCCTTCTGGCGGCCGCTGGAGGACTTCGCGTCCGACGAGGCGGAGCAGGAGAAGCTCTACTGGAAGGACGAGCGAATCACCGGCGGGGCCGACCCGATCACGCTCGGGAGCAACAACAGCGGACGGGGCGTCGGTGGAGGCACGGTGCACTTCACCATGGTCGCGGTGCGCTGGCGGCCGGACTGGTTCCGGTCCCGCAGCCGCCTTGGCTACGGGGTCGACTGGCCCCTCCGCTACGAGGACCTGGAGCCGTATTACCGGCAGGTCGAGCGGGCCCTGCAGGTGGCGGGGCCGGTGCGGTACCCGTGGGGCCCGCCGCGCCCGCGGTACCCTCGCCGCGCCCACCGACTGAACGCCGCCGCCCAGGTGTTCGCCCGCGGCTGCGACGCGCTCGGCATCCCCTGGGCGGAGGCTCCGCTGGCCACGCTCTCCTCCCCCCGCGGAGAGGCGCCGCCCTGCGTGTACCGCGGGTTCTGCGCGGTGGGGTGCTCCACCAACGCCAAGCAGAGCGCGCTCACCACCTGGATCCCGCGCGCCCTGGCGGCCGGCGCGGAGATCCGCGACCTGGCCATGGTGGGACGGGTGGAGGTCGGCCCGGCGGGCCGCGCGACCGGAGTGCTCTACCACCGGGCGGGTGAATGGCGGCGGCAGCGGGCCCGCCGCGTCGTCGTGGCCGGCTACAGCATCGAGACGCCGCGCCTGCTGCTCGCCTCCGCATCCCCGCGCTTCCCGGACGGCCTGGCGAACGGCAGCGGCTGGGTGGGGCGCGGGCTGATGGTGCACTCCAACCACGGCGTCTGGGGGACGTTCGACGACGAGATCCGGCAGTACAAGGGTCCGCCGGTGATGGCGATCACGGAGCACTGGAACTACACGGACGCGGGCAAGGACGCGCCCGGCGGATACCTCTTCGGCAGCCAGGGCCCGCTGCCTCGCGCCTGGGCGCAGACGCTCGCGACCGGGCGCGGCCTGTGGGGAGAGGGCCTGAGGCGAGAGGTGGCGCGGTACAACCACGTGGCGGGCGTGAAGATGGTGGGCGAGGTGGAGCCGCAGGAGGAGAACCGGGTGGAGCTCGACGACGAGACCGATCGCCTCGGCCTCCGTATCCCGCGCGTCACCTTCGCCTACAGCGAGGCCGACCGCCGCCTGATCCGGCACGCGGAGCGGTCCATGGCCGACGTCCTTGCCGCGGCCGGCGGCCGGGAGCTCTGGATCGAGGCGGACACGGCGCACCTCGTGGGCGGATGCCGGATGGGCTCCGATCCGGAGACGTCCGTCACGGACTCCTTCGGGCGCACCTGGGAAGTCCCCAACCTGTGGATCTGCGATGGCTCCCTGTTCCCCACGTCGGGGGGCGCGAACCCTTCGCTCACCATCCAGGCGATCGCCTGCCGCACGGCCGCTCGCATGAAGGACCTGGCGCGGCGGCGCGCGCTCGACGGGGCACCATGAGCCGCGCGGACCACGTGGTGCTCGTCTCGATCGACGGGCTGCGGCCCGAACACGCCCAGGACGAGCGCTGGCCCGCACCGACCCTGCAGCAGCTGGCGTGGGAGGGCGCCCAGGCCGACGCGGTCCGCAGCGTTTTCCCGAGCCTCACCTACCCGGCGCACGCCATCATGGTCACCGGCGCCCTCCCCGCCCGGCACGGCATCTACCACAACGAGCCCTTCGACCCGGCGGGCCAGACCGGCCGCTGGCACTGGGAAGCCGCGGCCCTGCGGGTGCCGGCGCTCTGGGACGTCCTCCGCGCGGAGGGCCGCACCAGCGCGGCGGTTTCCTGGCCGGTCAGCGTCGGCGCGGCGATCGACTGGAACCTTCCCGACATCTGGCCGCTCGATCCCCGCACGGATCCCATGGTCCCGATCCGCGAGGCGGCCCGGCCCGGAGGGCTGTTCGAGGAGGTGGAGCGTGAGGCCTGTGGGCGCCTCTGCGGCGAAAACTTCAGCATCCACACGCTCCGGCGCGAGGACCGGGTGGGTGCCATCGGGGCATACCTGTTCACGCGATACCGGCCGGCGCTCCTGCTGCTGCACGTGATCGGCACCGACCACATCCAGCACGAGTACGGCCGGGCCAACCCGATGACCCGGCGCGCCGTCGGTGCGGCCGACCGCGCCGTGGGGCAGGTTCTGGAGGTGGTCGAGCAGCTGGGGCTGCGCGGCCGGACGGCGTTCATCATCACGGGCGACCACGGCTCCCTGGACACCCACACGGAGATCCGCCCGAACGCGTGGCTGGCCGAGGCCGGGCTGCTGGAGGACCGCCCCGACCGCGGAAGATGGCGCGCATGCTTCCACGGCAGCGGCGGCTCCGTCTTCCTGCGCCTGCGGGCCCGGGCGGACCGCGCGGCGCTCACGCGGGTCCGCGAGCTCCTCGCCGCGAGGGCGGCGGGCGAGCGGCGGCTCTTCCGCGTCATCGGGCGACGCCGGCTCCAGTCCCTCGGCGCGGACCCGGAGGCGCACCTCGCCCTCGCCGCGGCCCCGGGCGTGGCGTTCTCCACGATCGCGGCCGCGCCGGCGCTCGGTCCCGCCACGGGAGCGGGGCACGGCTACCTGCCGGGCATCCCGGAGATGCACACCGCGCTGGTCGCGTCCGGAGCGGGGATCCGCCGCGGTGTGACCGCCGCGACGCTCCGGATCGAGAACGTGGCGCCACTGGTGGCCGCGCTGCTGGGGCTGCCGTTCAGCCCGGCGGACGGCGTGCTCCTCCCCGGCTTCCTTCAGCCCTCCGCGGCCGCGTGACTCCGATCCGCCACCGGGGGGATCTCCGCACCGCGGACGACGTGACGGCCGGCAGGATCGGGAAGGCGCCGCGGCGGGAAACTCTGAAGGCTGGGGCAGGCGGCGCCGGGCGCCGGGGGTGGAACCGCGAACCACGGGATGCAGTAAGATCGGAAGCAGTCAACAATAACCTATGAAATTTATGAGATTATTGGGCAAGGCAGCGCCTGCCGCGTATCTTTCCGGACCCCGGGACCGCCAACCGTGAGGGAGCATGCAGCCAAGTCAGTGGATCGAACGCTTGCTGGCGAGTACGCGCGGGCAGATCATCGGCCTCCTCCGCCGGTCCGACCGGACGGTCGGCGAGCTGGCCGACCAGCTACAGCTCACGAACAATGCCGTCCGCTCGCACCTGGCCGCGCTGGAACGGGACGGGCTGGTGGAACAGCGCCGCTCCCCCGCCCGCGGCGTAGGCAAGCCTCCCATCGTCTATGCGCTTACGGGCTCGGCCGACGCGCTGCTGCCCAAGGCCTATGCCCCCGTGCTGGGCGTGCTCCTCAGCACCCTGTCGGAGCGGCTGGGCCGCGACGCGACCGTGGACCTGCTCCGGGAGGTGGGACGCCGGGCGGCCGCCCTGCGCCCCGCCGCGGGTGACGACATCCGGTTGAGGATCGACGCCGCCTATGGCCTGCTGGGGGAGCTCGGGGGCGTGGCGGACCTGGAGGAGACGCCGGATGCGGTGATCATCCGGGGTTTCAGCTGCCCGCTCGTCGCGCTGGTCCCCGAGCATCCCGAAGTCTGCCAGCTGGCGGAGGCGCTTCTCTCCGAGATCGTCGGGGTGCCGGTGACGGAGCGATGCAGCAAGGGAGACCGTCCGCGCTGCTGTTTCGAGATTCCGCTGACGGCCCTGGCGCGCGCAAGCGACAACGCCGCCGTGGATTGCTGAGAAACCAGGCCGGCGAGCCTATGTCGTGGCATCTCTCGCAGGGCCGCCATGTGAGCAGGTGACCGACGTTCACGCGATGCTCCTCACCGATTTCGCCGGCAACGGAGTCGGTGGGATCTTCTCAGCAGCATTCAGGTCAGGGATGTGCATCGGTTCCGCCGCCGCATGGAATCGTGGGAAGCTGGTTCGGGCGCAACAGTGGCTCGCGGATGATCGTCCGGCAGTGCGGGAGTATGCCCGGGAGCTGGTGCAGGTTCTGGAGGAGGAGATCCGTCGGTGCGAAGAGCGGGAGGACGAGGAAGGCGTGCTGCGGTGAGCATTGCACGAGCGATGCCCACCCGGGAACGCCGGGAGAGCACCGCATTTTACTCAGCCTCGGAGGATGTCACTGAGTTCACGCGCACGTCATCGGGCCTGCACGTTCCGGTCGATGATGTCCTGGTACACGGCTCTGCGTCATGAGACCGGGAGCGGAAGAGAGAAGACTGCGGCGGCGCCAGAATGCCGTTCCCCGTCGAAAGTTCCCAACTTTCCCGCAGTGCGCGCGGATCGGCGCCCCTGACCCGCCTTCTACCCAATCCAGCAAAACGACCTGTCTCACGCAGAGTCAACAGAGTCAGCAGAGGGATGAACTCTACTCTGTTGACTCTGTTGACTCTGCTGACTCTGCGTGAGGCCCATTCTTCATGCGGATTGGTGTCATCTTCAAAATCCGCGTCCGGCGAGGAACCCGCGAAGGCAGCATCGATTTGCAATGCAGCGCCTTTTCGCCGCGCGCCGGGTGCTCCGCGGCTGCCCCGGCCAAAACAAACGTTGGCTGTCGGAAGGCGCAGGGGCTGGTCAGGATGGACCGATCATGGGCGGGATCGCGGAGCGAAGACGCGGCCCCCCGTGAAGAGGGCCCGGATGGCAGACCGCCGCCCCGGCCGCTCGCCCGTGCCGCCTCCGCCGCCCCGCCCGGGGCCACGCTCCATCCATCCCCCGTGGACGCTGCGCCCGCCCGGAAGCCGCCGGACGCAGGCTCCTGCGCCGGGCTGCGTGCGGGTGCCGGAAACCTTCGTGGAAAGAAGGCCGACGTGAGCTCTCCCACAAAACAGCAGAGCATCGTCTACCAGGTCGCCATGTACGCCGGCCTGGTAGACAACCAGAAAGGGTCCGGCCTGGAAGCCGCCCTGTACGCGGACATCCAGGCGGCGATGAAGGCAAACGCCGCGCAGATCGGCGACTGGTCGGTGGCGTGGGGGCCGGTGGTGGTGCAGTTCGACACCACCTCGTACGACCTGAACGCGATGTACGTGGCGGAGAGCCAGGACACCCCGGGCACGTACGTGCTGGGCATCGCGGGCACCAATCCCTACTCGATCTTCGACTGGCTGGTGGAGGACGGGCTGGTATCGAAGCAGCTTCCGTGGCCGTACGCCCTGCTCTCCGCGCCCGACGCGAAGATCTCGCTCGGCACCGGGATCGGGCTGGCCATCCTGCAGAACGCGGTGCCCGTGACGGGCATTCCGGGCGCCGGCACCACGGTTCTGAAGTTCCTGCAGGACATCCCGGACAAGCAGGGGATGAACCTGATCGTGGCCGGCCACAGCCTGGGCGGCGCGCTCTCCGCCACCGTCACCCTGTGGCTGCACGACATCCGCCTCCTGTGGGACCCGTTCCACCAGGTGGCGCTCTCGTCCATCCCCACGGCGGGGCCCACCGCCGGGAACGGCGCCTTCGCCCAGTACTCCAACGGCGCCATCCAGCTGACGCGCTTCGCCAACGCCATCGACGTGGTGCCGCACGCGTGGCAGGCATCGGACCTGGCGAAGATCCCCACGCTCTACGTGCCCTCCATCGACCCCGACCCGGCCGTCGAGGGCCTGGTGGCGCTCGCCGAGCAGATCTCCGCCGCGGGCGACTACACGCAGCTCGTGAACGACACCGGCTGGTTCCCGTTCGACGTGGACACCTCGCTCATCAACCCGGACGATCCGGCCATCGTGAACTTCGTGGCGCAGCTCGCCTGGCAGCACACCACGGCGTACCTGCGCTACTTCAACGTGGAATCGCCGCAGCTGGAAGCCTGGGCGGCGGACTTCCAGGCCCGCGCCGTGGCCCAGGCGCCGTCGGCGGCGCTCGGCGGCGCCGCGCAGGCCGCCGCGAAGGAGGTCACGGCGCCGGTCGGCGGCGTGCCGACGGTGATCCCGCCCGCCTCCGATCCGCGCTCCGATGAGATCGCCGCCCGCGTGCTGGCGGACCTGATGCGCAGCGCCACGCCCGAGCAGCAGCAGGTCACCATCCCCGTCGACCCGCAACGCCTGGCCGATGCGCCCTCCGCGGCCGGACCCGCCTGACCGCGAGGAGAACCGCAGTTTCGCGCGGGGGGCGCTGAGGCCAAAGAGAGGACGCCGGGGAGATTCGGCTCCCCGGCATCCTCGTCTTCCAGCGCTGCCTCGATCCCGCCGTACAGTCAGCCGCGCTCAGACGGCGGTATGAACGCGCGCGGGAAGCGGGGGCGAGCCGGGCTACGGCGACGGAGCCTCGCCGGGAGCCGCACAGGGATCCAGATGGTCCACACCAGTCCGGCGCGGTCGAAGGTGCTGAAGCCATCGACGAGGCGGCGGAACGTGCAGGTTTTTCGCTTTGCGGGCTTCGGGACGTGGTGAGCTCTCCAGCCACCTGAGTGGGTCTGAGTGTCGCCGCTTCAAAGCGGACAGTCCGACTAGCCAAATAAAGGCCCTGCATCGGCTTGCAATGCAAGGCCTGTTCTTTTCGTCCTCGGCTGGACAACTCCGGAATAAGTTTGGTCCTGTGGTCCTTCCCCCGCCCAAGTGCTGACGCATTTTTCGCACGGCGCGACGGCGCGCGTCCGGACAGATCACCGAACAGGCAGGTCAGGGCCGGTCTGGCCCTGTCGTTGTTTCCACTGGATACGCTTGGGCGTTCTCGTGGAGTTTGCGTTGCGCGGCGGAGAGGAGATCGATGCCGGCTACGTCCGCGAATCGCAGGATGCCGAGAAACACGTCTGCCAGTTCCGCCTCGACTTTCTCCCGCCGTTCCTGCAGAGCCGCCTGGTCCCACCTGAACAACGCGAGCAGTTCGCCGGCCTCGGTGGAAATCAGGGCAGCGAGGTTGCGCGGCGTGTGGAAGCGCTCCCAATCCCGTGCGTGCGCGAACGCGGCGAGTTGGTGCTGCAGGTCGCGTAGCTCGTCGCTCATCCCCGGAACCTGTTCTCGTTGTGCCACCGAAGCGCGTCGGGATCCGGCCGGAACTCTTCCTGTACGGGGACCAGGATGCCGCTCCCGTGCAGCCGCATGTAGTTGTCGCCGTCATCGAAGTCGTCGCGCATCCGGCTGCTTGCCTCGACCCTGTATTCGGGAGTGACGGTGAGGTATCCGGCGTCGAACAGCCGGTGCACGTCAGAGCGCAGCAGCAGGCCGTTCCGCACGGTGTGGGTCTGGATGACGCTGAACGGACGGATATGCGCAGCTTCGAGCGCCGGCAGGGCCTTCTCGCCCGTCACCGCGCACCGCCTTCCATACGCGTCGGTCACGACGACCCGGAACGTGCCCTGCCCGATGCGCCGCCGCTGCAGGACGGGATCGGTGAAGCCCCCGGAGATGGCCGCCGGTGGTCCGGTACGACCCGGTGCGGCGGGCATGGCTCGAAGACGCTCCAGGACGGCGTCCCAAATCCACCTGCCATCCGGGGTGCCAAGATCATAACTCCGACCGCGCTGGATGTTGGGATGGAATCCCGGCGGATTGGGAATCCACATCTCCCGGGGCCAGAAGAACGGCTCCACGAGAAGAATGCAGCCGATGGTGTAGTCGCTCCACGGCTGTAGTCTCTCCCGGCGAAGGCGGGCAATCCTCTCCCGCACTGCTTCCAGCGAAGGCGCGCCATTCTTGATCCCGAAGGCCTCCCAGGCGAGGCTGATCGGCAGCTCGGTGTAGTGCTCGAAGAATCCACCGCCGGCGATGGCGTTCCGCTCCCGCTTCAGCTTGAACAGCAGCGGCTCACCGCGGTTCAGCACACCGAACCGGCCACCCCACGGGTTCGGCATCCAGAAGTTGACCTCGTCAATTCCCGGCTGAAGCGACAGAAAGTCGAACCATGCACTGTCCGTCTGGGCTACGAACGCGCGCATCGAGTGCAGGGGTTGGCGGTGACTCCTCAAAGCCAGCGGTCGCGGCTTGACCACTTTATGCCACGGCTGTCGCAATCTAATCGCTGACAACATACATTACGACACGGGCGCGGCGAATCCAATCATCCTGCAACACGCCCTGGCTGTAGACGGACCTCCCCGGCACGCGCACCATCGGCAGCACTGAGCGGCCAGCTCATGACCACTCCATCCCACACGCTGCGGGAGGCGATCCTGGAAACATTGTCGGCTGCGCACCCGCAGCCGATGAGGGTTCAGGAGATCTACAGCGCGGTCGAGCGAATTGTAGCCTTTGATGCGGACGATCTTGTTCCCCCGATCGTGCGCGGTGAACCGATCGCGGAGCCGTCCTGGAAGCGAAACATCCGGAACGTGCTGCAGGACGCGAAGCGCGAAGGCACTCTCGTCAACATTGCGCGCGAAGCCTGGCGGCTGCCCACGCCTGATCCACGGTTGCGACTCGACGAAGACCGGGCGTGGGAGGAAGTGCGGAGCGCGGCGGAGAAGGCGCTGGACCATGGGGTGATCTACCGGTCCACCAAGCAGGAACACAGGTACCGGATCAAAGAGGCAGGCTCCGCCCGGATCGTGATCGAGCGGCTGGATTCGCCGGCGCCCGAAGTACTCACGGCCGGCGAGGTCCAGCTGGCGGCCCGGTATCTGAACGCCGCCGGAGGAAGAGTCGGGCGCCGGACGTTGAGCTACACCGTGGCCAAGGAAGTGACCCTCGTTTTCCTCCACCCGCGGCTCACCTGGAGCGAGGACAACGACTGGATCGAGGTCGTCGGCGTGGAAGCGAACGCCGGCGTAGGCAGGCCGGTGTACCAGGGATTCGGCGAGGCGCCGGACGACGATCCGGCGAAGCTGGCGCAGTTCGCACGGCGGGTGCGCCGCGGCCAGCCGAAGTTCAGGAAGAACCTGCTCGCGCTCTACGGCGGGCGGTGCGCGATTTCCGGCTGGGGACCCGAATCCGTGCTTGAGGCGGCGCACATCCTTCTGCACGCAGACTCCGGACTGAACCACACGGACAACGGGCTCCTGCTGCGTGCAGATCTGCACAGCCTGTTCGACGACGGCCTTCTGCGCATCGACCCTTCCACCCTGTCCGTCGTTCTGGACCCCTCCCTCAAGCCGACTGCCTACTGGTCCCTGAACGGGACTCCACTCCGTCCACGGCTGGACGCCAGCCATCCATCACGCGAGTACCTGCGCCTCCGCTGGGAAGCGGGTCACGACGGCTGATCACGCGGCCGAACTCTGCAAAAGCCTGCCCCGGCGAGGCGCGAGCGGGGCCTGATCTTCAGGGTGCGGCGCGGACCGCTACACCGGCACCTCTGCGGCGCGGGTGATCGCGTTGGCGAAGCGGTCGGCCGCGCCGGGCAGCGCCCACAGGTGCAGGACGGGATCGATGCACTCCACCTCCATCACGGCGAAGCCGGCGGCGGTCTGCACACCGTCGACGCGCACGTAGACGGGCGGGTACGGAAGCGCCCGGACCACGCGCGCCGCCGCCGCGACCAGCTCGTCCGGGGGCGTCGCCGGGGTGGCGGTGCCGCCGTGGTCCACCTGGACGCGAAAGTCGCCGGGCGCCGGCAGCTTGCGGACGGCGTGGCTGTAGGCGCCGTCGAAGAAGACGAGCGACCATTCCCCCGACGTGAGCACCTCGCGCATGAAGCGCTGCACCAGCACGCCGCCCGCGCGGCGGAGGGCGGCAAACCGCGCCTCGTGCGCGGGCGCCTGCGCAGGCGAGGTGCGCCACGTCTCGTACGCGCTCAGCGAGACTGCCGGTTTGACCACCGCCTCCGCCCACCCCGCCTCCTCCAGGATCTCCGCCAGGCTCGCCCCGTCCGGCCGCTCGATCCAGCGGGTGGGGACGACGGGGACGCCGCCGGCCTCCAGCTCCCGCAGGTAGCGCTTGTGCAGGTTCCACCCCAGCAGTCCGGGGGGATTCACCACCCGCACGCGGCGGCTCTCCAGGCCCGCGATCCACCGCTCGAACTCCGCCGTGCGCAGGTGATAGTCCCAGCACGAGCGGATGACGACCACCGTTCCCGGATCGACACTCTCCGGTGACGTGCGGGTCCACACGGCCGGCGCGACCTCGAACCCGCGGTCCCGGAGCGCGGCGACGGCGAGCCGGTCGTCCGCCGTCAGCTCCGGGTGCTCGTCGCTGGTGGCGAAGAAGATGGGGCGAAGGTTCACGGGTGAGCCGGTTCAGCGGTGGCCGCGGGGCTGGCCGGGTCCATGGGATGCGAGGGGAGACGTCAGGAGCCGGCGTCCGGACGCGCGACCGGGAGCGCCGGAGACGGCGGGATCCGCGACGCGATCCCGCCGTGCGGCCGTCCCGCGCTCAGACGGCCGCGGGCACGGGCGCGGGGAGCGGGGGCGAGTTGGGCCACAGCGACGGGGCCTCGCCCGGAGCCGCGCGCGGCGTCCAGATGGTCCACACGAGACCGGCGCGGTCGAAGGACTTCTCTCCGACGGCGTGCGCATCGAAGACGCCGCCCAGGGAGCGCGCCAGCAGCAGGCCCACCGTCTCCTCCATCGGCCGCGGCGCCTGGTCCGCGCCCCGGCCCAGCACCGTCACCAGGCCCAGCTCGCGGCGCTCCGGGCTGTGCAGCAGCCATACGCTCGCGAGCCCCTGGCGGGCGGCCTCCGCGTGCGCGGCGTGCCAGAACCCCGCCAGCGCCTTGGCGGGCGTGGACCGCGGCAGCGCCCAGCGCTCCATCCGCACCGCCACGTGCGTCTCCAGGGGCTCGAAGTCGTGCGCCCCGACGACCTGCCAGGCCAGGAAGGCGGGGTCCACGAAGTACGGGCGCTCCGGGAACGGAACGCCGTCCACCGCGAACTCGTTCACCACCCACTGCCGGTACGCCTCGGCGTCCTGGTACGTGTCGAAGAGGTAGCGGCCGCCGCAGAACACCTGGCCCGTGGCCGGATCGATGGTGATGGGGACGTGCTTGTGCCGCATTCCGGGGCGCAGCACCATGATCTCGCGGTCGCGCTCGATCTCGCCCGGGATCCGGTCCGCCGGAGTGCCCGCCGCAATGCCGAAATCTCCCGTGAACGCGCCCTGGGCGCGGATGGGGCCCGTGCCGTACATATCGTTCTCCCACTGGCTGGGGGATGGATCGGGTGCCTCCCGTGCGCGGGAGGCTGGAACGCCGGACCGCACGGCCGCGGGAGCGGGTGCCGGCCGGCGCACCTCAACCTCGCCGCCCGGCCGCGAATCCGACATGGGGCACTCTACCCATTCACCCTGGCCGGGGTGCCACGTACCGCCATCCCGGAGCTTCGCCAGCGGTCGCCCGGTCCACCTGCGGGAGGAGGAACTCCACGAGGCGCGGCTTCCCCGGCCGTGGTGCGGACAGATGGTTCTCGGGATCGCGTATCAGGGGGTCCGGGCCGCTTGCTCCACTGCGTTCCGGAGACGACCCGGAGCCCCGCACTCCTACCCCCAAAAAACTTCTCATGGCTCCCCGCCGCGCTTCCATCCTCGACCGTTTCCGACAGCCCGCGCGGGCTCGCGCCTCGTCGACCGGCGCGCCATGCCGTCGGCTGGCATGAGGAGGAGCGTGGGAGCGGAAGAAACGGCACGAGAAAACTCCGTTGACTCTGCTGACTCTGTGTGAGGCCTGCTCTTTTGCGGACTCAGTATCCGCCCCCTGGTTCTGCGGCAAGATCCTTCGGTCGGCAGCAGAGTACCGTACGGGCAGAAGGGTACGGACGGCGCCTCCCTCCGAGTGTGTTCAAGAATCTTCCTGGAGCTTGCTTTCCTGAGCCTGAGGGAGGCGCCGCGCCTGCCCTGGCGTTCACACCGCACTCTGGCGCCGACCGAAGGATCTTGCCGGCAGAGCCGAGGGGCTGGCCTCGTACCGCGGGAGCCAGCTCCGCGTGACGGAGAGAAGATCCTTCGGTCGCGCGCAAGCGGTTGTGTGTACGCGGGTTCCGTGTGGCGCTCCCTCAGGAAGACAACCCTCGTTCGTGGCGGTTTGGCAACACCCTCTCAGGCTCAGGAAGACAGGCGCATCCGGCTGGCAACCCCCTCTCGGGGAAACATGGCTCGGGTCAGGTCTGGCAACAAATCCTCAGAACACGCACCCGGTGCGCGGCGGAATGGCGATGACCACGGCGCCGCCGTCGCGCCGCGGCGGCGCGCACCGGCCCAGCACGTCCGGGCCCGGCACCTCCGGCAGCTCGGCCGCGGGGACGCGCACCTCGGCGGCGGTGGTGTCGTTGTTCAGCGCCACCACCGTGGCCCCGCGGCGGTAGACGTAGCTCTGCTCGCCCACGTGCAGGTTCACCTGCGGCGCCTGGCGCAGCTCCCCGTGCTGGGCGCGCAGCCGCAGCAGCCGCTGCACGTGCGTGAAGATCTCCTGCTCCGCGGGCGTGCGCCCCGACGCCTGGAACGCGTTGCGCGGGTCGCCGGGCCACCCGCCCGGAAAGTCGCGGCGGTTGTCGGGGTCGCCGCCGCCCGGCAGGCCAATCTCGTCCCCGTAGTACAGCAGCGGCGTGCCGCGCGTGGTGAGCAGAAAGGTGAAGGCCAGGCGCAGCCCCTCCGGGGTGGCGCCGGCTTCGCCCATGAAGCGCCCCACGTCGTGCAGCCCCAGGAAGGTGACCAGCAACTGCGGGTTCTCGTACAGGTGGTCGCGCCCCAGCATCTGCACCACCTCGCGCAGCGGCTTGCCTTCCACGAACGCGCGCCGCAGGGGAAAGAACAGCGGGAAGTCGAAGAGGGCGTCCACCCCGTCGTCGATCCCGTCCCACCGGGCGCGGCCGCCGCTGAAGAACGCGACGTTGGCGGGATCGCCGTCGTAGACCTCACCCACCACCCGCATGCGCGGATGCTCGCGGCGGATGGCCGCCATCCACTCGCGCCAGAAGGAGCGCGGCACGTAGGGCCAGGTGTCCTGGCGAATGCCGTCGATGCCGGTCATCGCCGTCCACCAGAGCGTGTTCTGGACGAGGTACCGCGCCACCTCGGGATCGTCCTGGTTCAGGTCCGGCAGGATGTCGACGAACCAGCCGTCCAGCACCGGGCGGCGGATCTCCGGCGTGGCGTGCGGGTCCGCCAGCGTCCAGATCTGCCAGTTGTTGGAGAGGTGCCGCTCCCTGGTGCCGTTGAACCAGGTGGGCGTCGGCGAGTCCTGCACCCACGGGTGGTGCGGGCTGGTGTGGTTGGCCACCATGTCCAGGATGACCTTGATCCCGTGGGCGTGCGCCTCGTCCACCAGCCGGCGCAGCGTGGCCATGTCGCCGAAGCGCTCGTCCACGGCGTAGTGGTCGATGGCGTGGTAGCCGTGGTACGCCGTGGTGGGGTCGCCCTGGTAGACCTCGATGGTGTCCAGGTGGTTGGTGTTGTCGTAGATGGGGTTCATCCAGATGGCGGTGACCCCCAGGTCGCGCAGGTACGGCAGGCGCTGGCGCACTCCCTCCAGGTCGCCGCCGTGCCAGCGGCGCAGGTGCCCGCGGTCCAGGATGCCGCGGGAGACGGCGGGCTGGTCGTTGCCGGGATCGCCGTTGGCGAAGCGGTCCGGCATCAGCAGGTAGATGACGTCGTCCGGCCCGAAGCCCTGGAAGCGCCCCGCGGCCGGGAGCGCGGGAGAGACGGTGAACGGCACCGGGGCCGCCCCGCCGGCAGTCCGCAGCGTGAGCGGGTACTCCCCGGGGCGCGTCCCCGCGCCCACCGCCACGTCAACGAAGGCGTACGTCCCCGCCGCGTTCACCCGCACCTCGCCGCACGCCAGCCGCGGGCACTCCATCCGCGCGCCGGCCAGGTTGCGGCCGCGGATGAGCAGGCGCACGGGGTCGATGGAGTGGCCCGCCCACCAGTTGGGCGGATCCACCTTGAGCACCACCGGGGCCTGCGCCCGGGCGGCGCCGCCGGCCAGCACGGCCGCGGCGAGCGCGGCGACGAAACGGAGCACGGGCTTCATCGTGCGGATTCCGTGAAGGGATGGAGGATGGAGCGTGCGAGGGGACCCCCTCGCGACGACGGCAATCTGGGCAGAAGCCGCACCGTGCGACAGGAGCCGCGGCCGGGAGGACGTGGCCGGCGCCCGTGCGGGCGTCCTGCCCCGGTACGGACGCCGCGTCCGGCGCGCACGCGGCCGCGCTTGCCCAGCGGTGTGCGCCAAAAGGCCCGCCAGTATCGGACACGAACGTTTGCTGTCGGATGCCGTGCGGGGCGGTTAGCATGGACTTCCCTGGGACTGCACGCGACAGAACGTACCCTCGTGAGCCGGCCGGGACCGCGGGCCGCCGTCCCGGCCACTCGTCCTGTCGCCCCTGCCGCCCGCCGGGGCTGACGACCTTCATCTTCGTTCATGACGGCGGAGCGCCGCGCGCCGGGCCGGAGACGGCCGCAGGCAGGCCCGGCCGCAGGTTCAACGCAGGTGTTCGTGTGTGCGGAAGCCGGTCACCCTTTCCATGGAAGGAAGGTACCCGTGAACCCTCCCACCCCGCAGCAGCGCATCGTCTTCCAGCTCTCCATGTACTCCAACCTGGTCGCGAACCGGAAGGGGCCGAACCTGGAGGCGGACCTGTACAGGGCCATCAAGGACGCGCTGGCCGCGAACAGGGACCAGATCGGCAACTGGTCGGTGGTGTGGGGGCCGGCGGTGTACCAGTACAACACCACCTCGCTCGCCATCAACGCCATGTACGTGGCGAAGGGCGAGGACCCGGACAACCGGGACACGTACGTGGTGGGCATCGCCGGCACCAACCCTTCGTCGCTCTTCGACTGGATCTTCGAGGACGGCCTGGTAGGAAAGCAGATTCCGTGGCCGTACGCCCTGGCCTCCGCGCCCGACGCCAAGATCTCGCTCGGCACCGGGATCGGGCTCGTCATCCTGCAGAACCTGGCCCCGGGGAGCGGCATTCCGGGCACCGGGACCACCCTGCGGCAGTTCCTGGCGGGGATCCCGGGCAAGCCGGGGAAGAGCCTGGTGGTGGCCGGGCACAGCCTGGGCGGCGCGCTCTCTGCCACCGTCACCCTCTGGCTGCACGACATCCGCCCCCTGTGGGACCCGTTCCGCCAGGTGACGCTCTCGTCGATTCCCACGGCGGGACCCACCGCCGGGAACGGCGCCTTCGCCCGGTACTCCGACGGCGCCATCCAGGTGGCGCGCTTCGCCAACGCCATCGACGTGGTGCCCCACGCGTGGCAGGCGTCGGACCTGGCGCAGATCCCCACGCTCTACGTCCCCTTCATCCAGCCCGACGGAACCATCAACTACCTGGTGCACGTCGCCGAGGGGATCTCGGCCAGAGGGGACTACACCCAGATCGCGGGCGACTCCGGCGTGTTCCCCTTCGACGTGGACAGGTCGATCATCTTCCCGCACCTGCAGCCGGTGGTGAACTTCCTGCTGCAGCTCGCCTGGCAGCACACCACGGCGTACCTGCGCTACTTCGCCGCCACGTCGCCGGAGCTGGCCACCTGGGCGATGGAGTTCCAGACGAGGGCCCTGGCCGAGGCGCCGGCGGTGGCGGCAGGGCTGGCCGTCGAGGCCGCCGCGAAGGAGGTCACGGCGCCGGTGAACGGCCGCCCGGCGATCATCCCGCCCGCCTCCGACCCGGCCTCCGACGAGGTGGCGGCCCGGGTGCTGGCGTTGCGCATCAGCTCCGCCAGCGCGGTCACCGAGACCAGCGCCGAGTCCTTGAGCGTCAGCTGCCAGACGTTGCCGAGCCCCGGCAGGGCGAAGCGGGCCACCTGCGGCACCAGGATGCGCCGGAAGACCAGCGAGCGGTGCATGCCGATGGCCCTCGCGGCCTCGATCTCGCCTCTCGGAACCGAAAGGACGGCGCCGCGGATGACCTCGGTCGAGTACGCGCCGGAGACAATGCCCACGGCGACCATGCCGATGGTGAAGGCGTTGAGCTCGATGTAGCCGTGGTAGCC
>DATAAG010000634.1:0-27080 GCA_036260235.1 Longimicrobium sp. | reverse complement strand
GGGGCGGCGCTCTGGTTTAGGGGCAGGCCTCCAGTCCCAGCGATTGAAATCGCCGCAACGACTACACGCTGTCCGCCTTCGCGGACACGGCGTGGGCTGGGTCGGCGTGCTTCGACCGGCCACCCGGTTCGGACGGTAGATTCCTCGGTTCGCGCCAGGCTACCCGGTAAAAACGAGCGTCGGGCGGCGCCTCCCTCGGAACGACAGTGTCGTTCACTTCCCCACCACTCCATCACCCCATCACCCCATCACCCCACCACTCCATCACTCCATCACTCCATCACTCCATCACTCCATCACTCCATCACTCCATCACTCCATCACCCCACCGTCCGTCCACTGCCCTCCCCAGGGTCCGCGCCTTGCGCCAGGCCCGGCGCATCCGTACCCTGCGCGCACCATGGTCCAGCTCCTCACCCGCACCGAAGCCCAGTCGTCTCCCGCGGCCCCCGCGTTCCCGCTGCGCGTGGGCGGGATCGACGTGGGGTCCAACGCCATCCGCTTTCTGGCCGCGGAGTTCACCGCGCCGGCGGAGTACACCGTGCTGGCGGAGGCGCGCGAGCCCGTGCGGCTGGGACACGACGTCTTTCTCTCCGGCAGGCTGGCGCGGGGGCCCATGGAGGCCGCCGTGGAGGCCATCTCCGGCTTCCGGGCAACGATGGAGGAGCTGGGGATCACCCACTACCGCGCCGTCGCCACCAGCGCCACGCGCGAGAGCCGCAACGGCGACGAGTTCGTGGCCCGCGTGCGGCGCGAGACGGGGATCGAGCTGGAGGTGATCACCGGCACCGAAGAGGCGCGCCTGGTCTACGAGGCGGTGAAGGCGCAGGTGCCGTTCGGGCGGAAGAAGTGGCTGCTGGTGGACCTGGGCGGCGGCAGCGTGGAGGTGTCGCTGGTGGACCAGTCCGCCATCCTGTGGAGCGAGTCGCACACCATGGGCTCGGTGCGGCTGCTGGAGGAGCTGGCCGTCAGCGGCGAGGAGCCCGGACGGTTCCAGCGGCTGCTGGAGGAGTACGCCGCCACGCTGCGCATTCCCGTCGTCGCCCGGCAGTGGAATCCGGCGGGGCTCATCGCCACGGGAGGCAACATCGAGGCGCTGGCCCGGCTGGTGGGGTCGGAGCCCGGCCGCGGCAGGGTGGCCGCCATCCCGCTGGCGGAGCTGCGCGCCGCCATCCAGAAGCTGTCGCGCCTCTCCTTCCGGCAGCGGGTGGAGCAGCTGGGGCTGCGCGAGGACCGGGCGGACGTCATCCTTCCCGCCGCCATGGTCTACGAGCGCGTGGCCGCGCTGGCGGGGGTAGAGCAGGTGCTGGTGCCGGCGGTGGGGCTCAAGGACGGGGTGCTGGTGGACCTGGTGGACGACCTGACCACCCACGAGGCGCACGAGGTCCGCAAGGAGAAGCAGGCGATCGCGGGGGCGGTGGCGCTGGGCAAGCGCTACCTCTTCGACGAGGCGCACGCCACCCACGTGGCGCGCCTGGCCGGCTCGCTCTTCGACCAGCTGCAAAAGCTGCACAGGCTGGACGCGGCGGACCGGCGCATCCTGCTGGCGGCGGCGGTGCTGCACGACATCGGCATCTTCATCGGGCACAAGAAGCACCACAAGCACTCCCTGTACGTCATCTCGCAGTCGGAGATCCCGGAGTTCACGCCGCGCGAGATCAACGTGATCGCCAACGTGGCGCGCTACCACCGCAAGGGCGTGCCCGCCGTGCACCACGAGGCCTACACGGGGCTGGACACCGACGACCGCGAGCGGGTGGTGAAGCTGGCCTCCCTGCTGCGCATCGCGGACGCGCTGGACCGCGAGCACCTGCAGGCGGTGCGCGGGGTCAAGGCGACGGTGGGGAAGAACCGGCTTGCGCTGGAGCTGGACGGCAGCGGCGACCTGCTGCTGGAGCGCTGGGCCCTGCGCCGCAAGGCCGGCCTCTTCGCCGACACCTTCGGCCTGGAGGTGGAGGTCGCCGGCGACCGTGAAGGGTAGATAACGACAGGGCGTCACGCGAATCGACGGAGTTAACGGAGAAAGCTGGTCTGGCCCTCCGTTAACTCCGTTGACTCCGTGTGAGGCAAATTCTTTCGGAAGTATGTACCTTGTGCCAAGCCGGGGGAAACTGGACAGAGGCCGAACCGATCCCGCGCGGCCCCTTTCTGATACCTAACCTCCTCCATTCTGATCCCCGGTTACAGCCTTTCTAGCCACTCCGGCGGGTCCCTCCACCCGCTCAACCTCTGATCGCGGGCACGCGTCTCTCCAGTTCTGTACCCCAGGCCGCTACCACAGCGGCCAGTTCATCACCCCACCCGGCCAAGCGTTCAGCAACGGATACGACGAGGGCCCGGAAAGCGTCCGGAACGCCGCCCGCCTGCACGGCCAGACGCAGCACGGTCATGTAGCGCATGAACTCGTCTATCTCGCTTTCTACGCCTTCCGGATCGGCTTCCGCCTCCCATCCCGCTTTCCCCGGCACAAGTTCAGCGATCCCTGCGGCGATGGTGCGGAACAGGTCGATTACGTCCGCATCCACGAACTCCAGCAGGTGCCCGTAATCGTCCGTCTCCAGTGCGCGCGCGGGGTCGTTCTCATACCACCGTTGAAGTTCAAGCGCGGCTGTCCACCCCTCTTCGACCAGGTCCAGCATGCGCCCCAACAGGCGGCGCGTCATGGGGTCCAGGTCCTCCACCCTCTGCCGCGCCGCTTGCCACTGCGCCCCGTAGATCGTGCTCAGTGGCTCCGTGTCTTCCGCCGACTGCCACGGTAGGGGCAGGTTCAGGACGGGTGCGGAATCCGCCGGCTCCTGAGATTCCGGCAGACTACCCAGCGTGTGCCGCCCCGACAGGGTGCGTTGAGGCTCGCGGCGTGGCCGGGGATCCGGTGCGGGTGCGCCCGCGCGCTCGTTGGTATTCATGCGAGCAACGCTAAGTAAGCCTCGCCGGGCCGCAAACGGGGATTGTTGGCGGTTTTCGTTTAGTCTAGGTTCGTGGCTGATTCGGTGTGTCTCCGGTAGATTGTGAGCCGTCCGCCATGGCTCGCAAATCTCAACTGGGAAGGCACCGTGAAAGCAACGCGCACCGTTCTTGGCTTGGTTCTGGTGGCAGGCGCCACCGCGTGCGGGGCTGCCCCCGCGCCCCTGCTTCCGGCCGGTCCATCGTTCGACGGCGGGCATACGCTGGGGTCAGGCGCAGAAGAAAGCGCGCCCGCATCCACTCCGGTTGCAGGCGATTCCGTGGGGCGTGGCGGGCACACGCTGGGCGCCGGAACGTGAGAACGGAACAAGCTCCGGACGCGAGTTAGTCCGGAGCCTGTTTCCACCCCTGCAAGCGGCTGGAAAGGCCGCGAAGTAGGCGCTTGGTGCGGGGCGCTGGGGGCGCCTCGCCTGCCGCGCCTTGCCTCTGACGGATCATCTCGCGCAGGTCGGCGGCTTCGCGTGCAAGGTGCGGCTCCTGCCGCCGTTCTGCTGCAACCCTAGCCGCTTCCGCGTAGCGATCCGCACGCTCCCAACCGCCGCAAGCGCGCCACCCCTCCGCCAAGTGCAGGAACACCCCAGCCGCAAAATCCGTGAAGATCCCCACCAGCTCGACCGCAGTTCGTTCGGCTTCTTCAAGGCGCTGCACGCGCCCGGCGCCACCGGCAGCCCACGCGAGTGACGAAAGGACCAGCGCCTGTTCTTCCGGGCGCCGGATCAGCGGCACCACGCGTTCCAGCAGATAGAGCGCGGCCGAATAGTGGTGTTGCCGGAGCAGCGCAAAAGCGAAGTCGTGCGCGAGTGCTGGAATCCGGGGGTGGTCGTGGGGATACAATGAAAGGGCCGCGCCTGCGTGCATCTCCGCAAGGCGGTACTTACCGTCCTCTACGGCTATGTCTGACAGGTTGTGGTGTGCTAGTGCCGATTCCTTGCGCCTGCCGGTCCCTTTGGCGCGCCGCGCACCCCGGTGGAAGAAGCGCCGCGCCTCCGCAGACTGGCCCATCGTCTTCATCGTTGATCCGTAGCCCAGCAGCGCCCACACCTTTTCGCGTTCGTCCCTCGCGCGCACAGCCAACTTGTATGCGCGCAGGTGCCACGTTCCGGCGCGGTCGAACTCTAACGCTCGGCGGGCACTCCGCGCCGCCAGATTGGCGCGGGCGGGGTTGTCCGGCTCCGCGCGCGCTGCGGCTTCCGCAAAGAGCAGGGCTGTCACGGTAAGCCCCCGCGCGTCCGCCCATTCATGCACGAACGCGCACGCGTCCGCCACCTGCACCGCGTCCAACAGTTCGGGGGCTTGCAGCAGCAGGGCGAATGTACCTAGAGCGGGCGCCAGTTCCGGGGTTTCGGCGCGCGCGTACGCAAACCGCTCCCGCACGTGCGCGTTGGGAGGGTGGAACAGGCTCCGCCGCTCGGCAGGGGCCGCGCTCCACAGGGACACGTCCACCAGGGCGCGCCACAGCACCAGCCCAGCCGCGCTCTCGACCTGTTCGAGTACGTGAACACGGTCTAGGGGTGGGGGTGGCGGGGGCACGCGGTGTTGTCTGCGCTCTTGCGGGGAACGCACGTAGCGAGCAAGTGAAAAGGGCGCAAAGTATCCGCTTCACCTATCCGGTCAGAATAGCGTGTTAAGGACCATCCCGCCACCAGAACGAGGAGAGGGGCGGCTACTCGCCGCCCCTCTCAGGATTCTTGTCCTTGGGCACCTTCCCCCACCCGCCGGGGGGGTTTTGGCTTGCGGAGCATCCGCCGCGCCGCTTCCGCCAGCGCTTCTGGATCGGGGGGAGGCACCGCAGGAATCGTAGGGTCCAGTTCCCCGCGCCTAGGCGGCTTTTTCATCGTTTCCTCTCGCCTCTCAGGTCCGCTTCAAGGTGAAGTATACGTCCGGGCCGCGCAAGGTTTACCTAGTAACGGCGCGGTTTACCGTCTGCCCCTATTCCGTCCGGAATGTTCGGAGTGAATGTTCTGGCCGAACACCCGAACGCAGAGACAGTAGAAACCGACGAATGCGCACGATGCGCATCCGATGCGCATCGGTACACCGATAGTGCACGCCGGGGGAGGGGGTGTGCACGCCCCTGTTTATGCAGAGAAGCAAGGTACATACTTCCGAATTCTTTCAGGGATTCGGACGCGAGGAAGCATGCCCGCTCAGACGGTGGCGGGGCCGAGCAGGAAGTCGCGCCGGATGGCGGCGGCGATGGTGCTGGCGGCGTGCGGGCGCCCGAGGCGCCGCGCCTCCGTGGACAGGCTCTCCAGCAGCCCCGGCTCGCTGAACATGCGGTAGAAGGCGCGCCGCATCTCCTCCGGCGTGTTGGCGCACAGGCCGGCGCCCTCTTCCACCACGGCGCGGGTGTTCACCTCCTCGGCGCCGGGGATGGGCCGGGTGAGCAGGAGCGGCCTGCCCAGCGCCAGCGACTCGCTCACCGTCAGGCCCCCGGGCTTTCCCGCCACCACGTCGGCGGCGGCAAGAAAGCGCTCCATTCCGCACACGTGGCCGTACACCCGCAGCCGCTCGGCCGGCACGCCGGCGGCGGAGAGGCGTCCATGCGCCGCGGCGTTCTTGCCGCACACCGCCACCACCTGCACGTCGGGCCGCGCCGCGGCCAGCGCCGCCGCCACCCCCTCCTCCACGCCGATCCCCAGCCCGCCGCCCATCACCAGCGCCACCGGCCGGTCCGGCGGCAGCCCCAGCTCCGCGCGCGCCTCCTCGCGGCTGGGCGCGCTGGAGAACGCGGGGGCGATGGGAATGCCGGTCACCTCGATGCGGCCGCGGCGCAGGCGCCTGCGCAGGTCCTTCGCCATGGTGTCGGTGGCGACGAAGTAGCTGCTGACGCCGCGCTGCACCCAGAAGCGGTGCAGCCCGAAGTCGGTGATCACCAGGCCAAAAGGGGGAAAGCCGTGCCGGCCGGCGGCCAGCTGCGCGGGAAGGAAGTGCGTGCACAGGCACATGCTCCACGGGCGCGAGCGCAGCAGGTGCCGGAACGCGCGAAAGAGCGTGCGATGGGCCACGGGGCCCCAGTAGGCGCGGTTGTGCTTGTCGCCGTCGGTAAAGCGGTAGATCTCCGCCCAGAGCCGCGGAGCACGCTCTACCATCTTCTCGAAGAGCGAGCCGTAGAACGCCCGCACCCAGCGCGGCGCGATGGAAAGCAACTCCACGTGCTCCACGTGCAGCGAAGGGTCGCCGGCGGCGAACGCCTCGCGCACCGCCTCGGCGGCGCGCAGGTGGCCGGTTCCGTTGGCGGCGGAGACGATCAGGACGGCGGGGGACTTCTCCTGCGGATCGGGGATCCGGGTCATGCGCGGAATCTTTCTCCCATCGGCTTTCGCCGCGCGAAATCAGGGCGCCACTGCATCACTCCGCGACTGCATCAGCATCCACATTTTGCCGCAAAGCCGCAAGGACCGTGCTTCACTGCCATCTGTTTGTACGCGCCCGCCATTCGTGAGATTCATCCGGTTCGCCGCGCAGCCGGGAAAGGAGTTCGATGCGGAGCTCGCAAAGGAAGAAAGCGGGTCAGAGGATTCTGCATGGCCGACTGCGTATTCTCCGTCCGGCTTTCCGCGGCGGTGCATGGGCCGTCGTTCCAACCGCGCATGTGGCGCGGGCAGTCATGGCTTGTTGGAGAGACCTTTTTGTCGGGTAGGGCGAGGGGGAGGATCGTGGAAAGGATGAACGCTGCGCGCAGTATGTCTCGATCGTGGCGTAATCAGGCACTGAGTGAACACCTCGAGCGAGAAGGAAATAGATGTTTGTGTTTTTTACTTGACGGCGGGAAAGGTTGCGTTTAGAGTCCGACGAGCGTGTGCGGAGATCCTGCCGGGACTCCGCGGCGCATCGCATCCCACCCCCCAGATCCGGAGGAAGAACATGGCATACCAGTCCGACCGTCCCCGCATCGTCTCCCTGGAGAACCTGACCGAGGCCGCCGCCGTGGGCGTCAACCTGGCGCTCGAGGACCAGAGCGTCTATGCGGCTTCCTCCGGCGACATCGGCACCACGATGGGCTACTTCCCGACCGAGCCGTGAGCACGGAGGTGGCGAACGGACGGGGCGGGGCCGAAGCCGCGCCGCCGGTGCCGTACTGCCCGAGCGCGCAGCCCGGGCAGGAAGGGGCGTTTGCCTTTGGCGTGGTGGGCGGCACCACGGGCGAGCGCCGGGTGGGCTACCTGGAGGCCCGGGTCCCCGTCAACGACGAGCTGCTGGCGCTTTCGGGCCCGGTCAAGCCCACGGAGGTGTTCCGCTTCGGCGCGCCGTGCGCGGGGAGCGGCTGCTCGCACTACGACGGGCACGACTGCAGGCTGGCCACCAAGCTGGTGCAGCTGATGCCGGCGGTCACCAGGGCCCTGCCGGCCTGCCAGCTGCGCCCGGACTGCCGGTGGTGGAAGCAGGAGGGCAAGGCGGCGTGCATGCGCTGCCCGGCCATCATGACGGACTGCTACAACCCCACCGAGGGCCAGCGCCTGGCCGCGGACCCCACGACGCCGGTGCCGGCTCCGGCGGCGGTGTAGGGGAACGGCAAGCACCCGGTACCTGGTGCCCAGTGCCCAGTATCAAGTGCCCAGGAGCCGGTGCGGTTCCTGGGCACTCGATGCCTTGATGCCGACCTGTTCCACGCGAACGGAGAGATCCGGGGAACCGCAGCCGCTTCGCGTCCTCCCGTTCGTCCTCGCCAGTGAACACATGATGGCGGGAGGGAACAGCTTCTTTTCACTTGACGGCGGAAAACGTGGCTCTTAGAGTGAGCGAACCCGCCCGACCAGTGCCGGTTGCGCACTCGTACCGGCCCTCATCCCTCATCCCGGAGAACGCCATGTACACACCGGACCGTCCCTGCATCGTCTCGCTGGAGAACCTGGCCGAGGCCGCCGCCGTGGGCGTGAGCCTGGCGTTGGAGGACCAGAGCCTCAACGCGATCGGCGGCGATCCCGGCACCACCACGGGCATGTACGCGCCGTGAGGTAGTGCCGAGTACCAAGTACCAAGTACCAAGTACTAAGTGCCAAGTGCCCAGGAGCCGACGCAGCTCCTGGGCACTTGGCACCTGGCACCAGGTACTTTCTTTTCTTCACCGCGCCGCGCGGGCCAGGCCCAGCGCGTAGTCCGCCCACCAGCCGCCGGCGGCGGGGCCGCCGTTGCAGGTGCCGTCGGACTCCCCGGGGTGCTTGATCCACAGGAACGCGTCCACCAGCCGGTGGCCCGTCTGGGTGGTGGGCGCGGCGCCCAGCGCCTGCCCGCGGGCGTTGCACCAGGTGCGGCCGTCCTCCGTGCCCGCGCCGTTGCGGCTGGTGTCGATCACGAAGTGCTTGCCGCCCAGCCGGCGCGACAGCTGCTCGCCCCCGGCGATCACGCGGGCGTTCCCCACGAAGTTGGAGACGTTCAGCGCAAAGCCGTCCGCCCGCTCCACCCCCGCCGCGCGCAGGCGCGCGGCCATCTCGTCGTGCCGCCCGTAGGTGCCGCTGCCGCCGTCCACGTACACCGTGGCGCCCGCGGCCTTCAGCGCGTCCACCGCCTCGCTCAGCAGGCGAAAGCGCTCCTCGCGGCGCTCCGCGCCCAGGCACTCCACCACCATGATGGCGTCCGGCTCCAGGATCACCACGGCACGGCGGCCGTTGATGCCGGCGGCGAAGGCGCGGATCCAGCGGCGGTAGCCGTCCGCGTTGCGCGCCCCGCCGGCGGAGTACTGGCCGCAGTCGCGCTGCGGAATGTTGTACGCCACCAGCACCGGCACCGTGCCCCGCGCCGCGGCGGCGGACACCAGCGTGTTCACGTCCGCGCGCACGTCGCGGTTCCACTCGCCGAACCAGGTGGCCTGCGGCTGCCGGGCGATGCGCTCGATGAGCGCGGCGTCCTGCGGACGCGAGCGGCGCCACTCGGCGGCCTGACGCGCGGCGTGCGTGGCGGGGTTCACGTAGAACTGCACCCGGGCGATCGGGTTCACCGGATCGACCCCGTCTGCGGCGACGGCGGCGCGGGGAGTGGCGGCCAGGGCGCCCGCGGCAACGAGCGCGGGGGCAAAGAAACGAACGGAAGCACGACGGGCGCCCGAACGGGCGCCGGAGCGGATCTCTCGCATGGTCTCACCTCTTCGGTAGCCCGGCTGGCTTTGCGGCGCCTGTGCAGGCGCCACGGAAGCCCCGTGGCTTTGCGTCCCCGTATTTCGACGGGTTTGCCGTTGTCGGAAGGTGCCCGGCCCTGAAGCCGGGGCGCCGTCCCCGCCGTGTCGGCGGAGGCGGCGCGTTATCTCAAGTGCGTGTAATTTAACGACTTGTGCAGATCCAGTCAACCCTCCGGATCTGCTTCGCGTAGCAGGCGCGCAGGTCCGGCGTAGCAGAGTACACCATCAAACGGGCGTTCTCTTCCTGAGGGAGCGCCACCCGGAACCAGCGTCCGCACGACCGCTCGCGCGCGACCGAAGGATCTTCTCGCCATACCGCGCGCCGGCGGGGCGGGTACCGGACCGCACGGCAGAACCACCTGCCGCCGGCGAGGCGATCGGCGTCATCGGTCTCGCTTTCCATCCGGTGCCGGGCGTTCCATCTTGTCGTCCGGACCTCTCCTCCCCTGAGCCCGCCGTGCGATGAACCTCGATCCCGTGATCCTGGAGGGCCGCCACGCGCGCCTGGTGCCCATGACGCCGGAGCACGTTCCGGCGCTCTGGCGGGCGGGCAGCGACCCGGAGCTGTGGCGCTGGACCATCTCTCAGGTGCACAGCGAAGACGACATGCGCCGCTACGTGGGAGCCGCGCTGCAGGCGCAGGTGCAGGGGACGGCGCTCCCGTTCGTCACCACGGACGCGGCGACCGGCGAGGTGGTGGGGAGCACGCGCTACGGCAACGCGGACGCGTACCACCGGCGGGTGGAGATCGGCTGGACCTGGATCGCGCGGCCCTGGCAGCGCACCGCGGTGAACACCGAGGCCAAGTACCTCATGCTCCGCCACGCCTTCGAAGCGCTGGGCTGCATTCGCGTGGAGCTCAAGACGGACGCGCTCAACGAGCGGTCGCGCCGGGCCATCCAGCGTATCGGCGGGCGCGAGGAAGGCATCTTGCGCAAGCACATGCTCACCGACCACGGCCGCGTGCGCGACACCGTCTACTTCTCCATCGTGGACGACGAGTGGCCGCAGGCAAAGGCGCGGCTGGAAGAGATGCTCGCGCGCCCGTATCCGCGGGACTGACCAGGATGCCGATGATGCCGATCCGCCGATCCCTCGCTCCCCTCCTTCTGGCGCTGGCCGCCGCCTGCGCCCCGGCGGCGCGCCCCGCGACCACCCCCGCGCCTGCCCCGGCGGGCCGGATGGCGATCGCGGCCGCGCTGGACAGCATCTTCAACGACACGGCGCTGGCGCACGCGCACTGGGGCGTGCTGGTGCGCTCGCTGGACCGCGGCGAAACGCTGTACGCGCGGAACGCGGGGCGGATGTTCGTCCCCGCCAGCAACATGAAGATCGTGACCGCCGCGGCGGCGCTGGAGGCGCTGGGGCCGGACTACCGCTACCGCACGCAGCTGGTGGGCACCGGGCCCGTCGTCAACGGCACGCTGCAGGGCGACCTGCTGGTGGTGGGAAGCGGAGATCCCACCATCTCCGCGCGCTTCCTGGGCGATCCCCGCGCCGTCTTCCGCGCCTGGGCGGATTCGCTGCGCGCACGGAACATCACCTACATCGCGGGGCACCTGTACGGCGTCGACGACGTGTTCGACGACCTGCCCTACGGCCGGGGATGGGCGTGGGACGACATGGAAGACGCGTACTCCGCCGGCATCAGCGGCCTGCCGTTCAACGAAGGCGTGGTGGCGGTGGAACTGCACCCGGGCGACTCGGTGGGCGCCCCCGCGCGCGTGGTGCAGTTTCCCCCGCACGGCCATCCGACGGTGAGCGTGGCCGCCGTCACCGCCCCGTCCGGCACGGAGCCGGACGTCGACTTCGAGTTCACCTCGCAGGGCTACGTGCTCAGCGTGAGCGGCTCCGTTCCGGTGGACACCGTGTTCCGCACGGACTACCCCGTGCAGAACAACACGCTCTACTTCGTCGAGGTCCTGCACCGCACCCTGGAGGAGGCGGGGATCCTCGCCGATCCCGCCGCGGACGCCGACGGCATCCCCCCGGGGGTCACGATCGGCGCGGGGCGGACGGTCCTGTTCACGCACTCGTCGCCGCCCATGCGCGAGATCCTGGCGGCGTTCCTGAAGCCCAGCCAGAACCAGATCGGCGAGATCCTGCTCAAGACGCTGGGGGCGGAGCTGCGGGGGATGGGCACCGCGGGCGCCGGCGCCGCCGTGATCGACAGCATGGCGGCCTCGTGGGGGCTGCCGCGCCGGCTGCTGTCGCAGGCGGACGGGTCGGGGCTGTCGCGCTACAACCTGGTGGCGCCGGAGTTCCTGGTGGCGCTGCTGGAGCGCGAGACGCGCAGCCCGCACGCGCAGGTCTTTGCCGACGCGCTCCCGGTGGGCGGACGGGACGGCACCCTGCGGACGCGGATGCGGGGCACGCCGCTGGAGGCGAACGTGCGGGCCAAGACGGGAACGCTCTCCGGCGTGCGCTCGCTTTCCGGCTACGTTACCACCGCGGCGGGGGAGCGGCTGGTGTTCTCGATGGTCGTGAACCACCACACCCTGAGCGCCCGGGATGCCGACCGCGTTGCCGAGGCCGCGCTGCTGCGCCTGATGTCGCTGGAGCGCGCACGCTGACTTTCCTCGGGCCGCAAACGCTTCTGCCCGAGTGCGTTGCGCACGTTTGCACGACCGGCTGCAGCTTCGCGTGCGACACGCTGCTGGACTGCAGCACCAACTGCCTTCAGCCCACCTTCGTGAGCTCGCCCTGCGCTGAGATGAGCCGGTGTAGCACGAAGGGCTGAAAACACGCCCTCACACGGAGTCAACAGAGTCAGCGGAGTCACGCTCCGTCGACTCTGGCGACTTCGTGTGAGGCCGTTCTCTTTCATGGCAACGCGCCGCTCGCATCCAGCGTCTCACCCGGTACTCGCTGAAAGGCGCCGGAACGCTCGATCGGCGTCTCGCCCGTTCTCCTCTCCAAGAATCCTCCGATGCTTGCACTGGACGCGATCGCCGTACAGGACGCACCCGTCGCCGTGCACGGCGCCGCGCCCGTCGCGGAGCTGCCGTTCACGCTGGTGAACGACCACGTCCTGCTGCACGCAGAGGTGGATGGGGTGCCCGCGGAGCTCATCCTGGACACCGGCTCCGCCACCTCCGTGCTGGATTCCGCCTGGGCCGCGGAAAAGGGAGTCGCGCAGAACGGGCAGCCGGTGCAGGCGCTGGGCACCGGCACGGCGCGCCTCTCCATGAGCACGGTCGGCTCGCTGCGGGTGGGGCCGCTGGAGCTGCACGACCTGCGCATGGGCGTGGTGCCGCTCACCGGCGTGATGCAGGCGAGCGGGCACCGCGTGCAGGGAACGCTGGGGCTGGAGCTCTTCGCCCGCTGGGTGGTGGAGGTGGACTACGCCGCGGAGCGGGTACGCGTCTACGAGCCGCGGACCTTCGACTACCGCGGCGCCGGCGAGCAGGTGCCGGTCTCGCTGGACAATCCCATCCCCGTGGCGCTGGTGGACCTGGAGCTGCGCGACGGGTCCACGGCCCGCGCCCGGCTGGCGGTGGACCTGGGCTCGTCGCGGCTGTCGGTGCGCGTGTCGCGCCGGTTCGCGCAGGAGCACCGCGGGCTGGCGGGCGGACTGCACGCGCCCATGGGCACGGGGGTGGGAGGGATGATCATGGGCTTCATGCACCGCATTCCCGCGCTGCGCATCGGCGGGCTGCGGGTGGCGGGGCCCACGGTGGCGGTGGCGGAGGAGGACCGCGGGTTCCTGACCGTGCCCTGGGCGGACGGCACTCTGGGCGCGCCGGTCTTCCGCGGCACGCGGATGTTCATCGACTACGCGCGGCGCAGGATCATCTTCGAGCCCACGCCCGCGCTGCAGGTCCCGGCCGGGTACGACGCCAGCGGCCTGTACCTGGTGGCGGAGGGCGAGGAGCTGCGCCGCCCCCGCGTGCGCCACGTGGCGGCCGGCAGCCCCGCGGCCGCCGCCGGCGTGCGGCAAGGCGACGAGCTCGTCAGCATCGACGGGCGCCCGGCCGCCGGGATGGAGCTGGAAGCCATCCGCGCCCTGCTGCGCCGCCCCGGCGAAACGCGCCGCCTGATCCTGCGCCGCGACGGCCAGACGCTGGACGTGCTGCTGCCGCTACGAGAGCTGCTCTGAGGAGGGAATCCGTGCTGCCGCGGGTGAAAAGGCCCGGAAACATCAGTCTGGTGCGCCATCCCGCTCCGCCGTATACATTGCAACGGGGCTGCATCCGCAGCCCCGGCGGTTCACCTGCGTACCCGGGAGGGAACATGGCGAACGGCAAGTTGGATCTTTCGCAGCTCAGCGTGGAAACGTTCAGCGTCCAGGGCCACGCGGAGCGGGAGCAGCTGAAGCGCGAGTTCCTGGACACGGAGCTGTGCTCCGGCACGACCGAGCCGTGCACGACGTACTGTATCCGGGAGACCTTCCGCACCCAGCACAAGGTCTGCTGCGGCTGACCCGCGGACCAGGCGCAGAAAGGGGCCGGGACCTGCACGTGCGGTCCCGGCCCTTCTCCATTCCGTCCCTGCGGAGGTGGGGAGACGTTCGCCGCGTCGCGCTCCATCCGGTGCAGGCGAGACCCGCGTCCTACGCGTCGCGCGGGCGCTCGCGGCGCTCTCCGCCGGGCGGGGGCGGCGGCAGGTGCGGGCCGGCCCCGCCGGGGCGCTGGCCGGAGAGGGCGATCTGCTCCAGCCGCTGCACGCGGTTGTTCAGCCGCCCCACCAGGATGCGCGTGGCGCGCAGGTCGTGGTTGCTTTCGATCAGCATGAGCCCCATGTCGGCGGCGCCCCACAGCAGCCCGGCGAACACGATGAGCCGCGTGGCCTCGATGAGCAGCTGCGGAATGGCCGACTGCCCCTGCTGCACCAGCCCCAGGACGATCTCCGCCACCAGCAGCAGCAACAGCAGGATCGCCAGGATCTTGAACATCCGCGCGATGTAGCGCAGGCCCGCGTGGGGCTCCAGGTCCTCGTCGCGCACGTCCATCTCCGGCGGCAGGGCGGCCGCGCGATCGTCCACGCCATCGCGGTCCCGGTCGTCCCTGCGCTCCACGCGGATCCCCGCGTCACGTCCGTCGTCCGCCACCGTTCGCTCCTGGTTCCGCGGTTCTCATCGTCGTCATCAACCCACCCCACAAGGCCCTGCGGCGCCCGCGGGCTACCAGCGGGCGCGGAACCCCCGCGTGTCGATGTGCACCATCCCCTGGTGCCCGCCCGTGGGCGGATAGTAGTGCATGCCGCCCACCAGGCTGGGATACTTCTTCTCCACCCGGTCCACCGCCTCGCCGATGACCCGCGCGTCGGACAGGTTGATGCGCCCGTCGCCGTTCAGGTCGTCCATGATGCCGTTGTTGTCGTTGTCGACGGCGATGTCCATGGCGTCGCCGTACATGTGCCGCGACAGCTTGCCGCGCCCGGAGGTGTTGCCGCCCCCCGCGTTGTACGCCGGCGTGCGAAAGCCGCTGACGGCGAAGATGTTCTCCACCGGGTGGCCCATCAGCTCCAGCTCCTGGATCACCAGCTCGATCTTGTCCAGAATGCGCGGCTGCACCACCACGTACTTGGGCCACACGTTCTCCTGGCCCTTGGTGATGAAGTCCCTGAGCTGGATGTGCTCCGACAGCCAGGTGTCCCGGTTCTGCGGCGTGACCTCGATCATCCCGGCGGGCGGGCGGTAGATGGGGTTGGTGGCGCCGCCCTGCTCGTTGGGCCAGTTGCCGATGCGGTAGTTGCCGATGCGCCCCCCTTGCTTGCGCGACAGCGGCACCAGGGTGATCACGTTCACGTCCGACGCGGGGCGGATGGCGTCGCGCATGCGCAGCATCACGTTCCACATTCCGGGCGAGCGCGACGCGGTTCCCGCGGGCAGCTGGGTGCCGGCGGCGCTGTCCGCGGGCTGCAGCACGATCTCCGCGCCCTCGGGGAGCGACTGCGCCGTCCCCGGAAGCGCCAGCGAGTCGCCGGGCTCCACGATCTCCACCTTCACTGCCCCGCTCAGCCCGCCCACCTGCTCGGCGAACTCCTCTTCGAAGCTGCTGACGAACTGGTCCAGCACGAACGCGGCCGGCACCGCGGCGTCGCGGGCCAGCGGGCTGCGCGTGAGCTGCTCGGTGATCCGCGCCACGGGCGGCGCGTTCGCTACCAGGTCTGCCCGCGGGGCGAAGACGAGGGTGTAGATCCACCCGATCAGGAACAGCCCCACCAGCATGGTGGCCACGCGGTTGAAGCTGCGCTCCTGCTTCTCCGACAGGCCCGCGCGCTCCCATCGCGAGGCCGGCTCCCGCACCAGCGGAAAGAGGAACGGATCGTGTGCGTATTCCATAGGCGCGGCCGCTGCTTCATCATCCGTGCCCGCCCGCGGACGGGCTGGAGCGGGCTACGGAACGCGGTTTCCCCTGGCCGGCACCGTGCCGGCCGCTCGCGCGCGATGCGTAGCAAGCTCCCGGCCACGCTATCTCGTTGCGGAGGTGCGGGTTGGCCCTCCGCCCGACCCGTCCCGCTCGTTCCTCGCGGAGGGGAGAGAACGGCGTCCGCGGGGACGGGCACGCGAGCCAGCATCCTGCCGCCCGCGGGGGCCCCTCACCCGCGGCCTGGCACCGCACCCTCTCCCGCAAGCGGGAGAGGGGATAAACTGCACCGGGCCTGGCGCTCGACCGCCATGGAGGGCTCCTCCCCCGGCCCTCCCCGCTCGTTCCTCGCCGAGAGGGGGGGAACTGCATTCTTGCGGAAAGACGCTGCCCCTGTGCAGGAACCGGGGTTTACACCCCCTCCCGCGCAGTTTGCGGGAGGGGGTGGCCGAGCCTCGGCGAGGCCGGGGGCGGGCCCCGTCAGTACTCGTAAGCTGAAGCCGCCGAGGCCCCTTCCCCGCACTGCGGGAAAGGGGCCCGGGATGCTCGGCGTCGGACGCCCTCAGGAGCTGGAGCTGCCGCTCCGGGAGCGCGACGAGCGGGACTTGCTCCCGGAGCCCGAGCTGCCGCCGGACTTCGACGATGAGCTGGACTTCGACGACGAACCCGACTTCGACGAGCCGCCGCTCTTCGACCGGCTGCCGCCGGAGGAGCGCTCCGCCGTGGTGCGGCTGGACGAACCGCCCGAGCGGCTGGCCGACCGGCTGCCGCCGCCGGAGCTGCCGCCGCTCCCGGACTTGCTGCCGCCGCCGGACGACTTGCTCCCACCGCTGGAGCTGCTGCCCGACGACTTGCTCGCGGTCGACTTGCTGCCACCCGAGGACGAGCGGCTGCCGCCCGACCTGCCGCCGGAGCTGGTGTCCGCCGTGCTGCGGCTGCCGCCGCGGCCGTTGGAGCGGCTGGCGGAGGAGCCCGACTTGCCGCCGGACTTCGACGACGAGCCGCCGCTCTTGCGCGACGAGCCGCCGCGGGACGATCCGCCGCCGTCGGGCGTGAACTGCACCTCGGCGACGCCCGCCTCCAGGTCCATCCCCGCCGAGAGCGCCTTGAGCGCCTTCACGGCGTTGCGCTCCAGGTACGAGGCCATCGCCTCTTCCTCGCGCAGGCTCTCGGAAAGGAGCGCCACCGCCTCGCGCGCGCCGATGGCCGTGGCCACGGCGATGGCGGAGCGGTAGCCCGCGATCTCGTAGTGCTCCACCCGCAGGCCGTTGCCCAGGTCGAACGCCTCCATGAGCTGCCGGGAGGGCTTCTCGTCCTTCTTGAAGGAGTCGTGCTCCGCCTTGAGCCCCACCGCCGCCTCGCACGTCTCGGCCTTGGGCTTTTCGCCGATGGTCTCGAAGGCGCGCCGGAGCCTCTGGATCTGCTCTTCGGTCTCGCCGATGTGCTCCTGCACCCGGTTGAGCATCTCCGGGTTGCTCACCTCCTTGGTGAGCGTGCCGAGCATCTTGAGGATCAGCTGCTCCGCGTAGAGCAGGTCCCGCAGCTCGTGCATGAGCAGTTCCTTCAGCTGGGTGGCCGCCATTACGCGCCTCCGAACGGGTTGAAGGGAGAGGGTCAGACCCGCGGCCGACGGCCGACGATCAGGCGATACAGGCCCAGCAGGATCAGCGCGCCCACCACCGAGCCGATCAGGCCGACCTGGTTGTCACGGCCGCCGAAGAGCATGCCGCCCACGATGGAGCCCGCGATGCCCAGCAGGATGGTGACGATGATGCCGCCCGGATCGCGTCCCGGCATGATGAGCTTGGCGATGGCGCCGGCGATCAGGCCGATGATGATCATCCACAGAATGCTCATTGCTCCCCCGCAGCGTTCTGGTCACGGAACCGGCCCCCTGAAGGTACGGGCCGCCTTCGGGCCGCCGGGAATGCAGAGTCCGTGCCCAATTGCAAGGCGGCGCCTAACCCGCCCCGCGCCAGCGGCTTGCGCGTCCATGGCGAACGAAGGCGACGCCGCGCCCCGGTCCGGCGCCGGCGCCGCGTAAAGCATTGTGGTATTTGTGGATACTGATGAATGGAAGGTCACGCCTCCGGTGAATCATGCGGCACCGCGATTCTGATCAGTCACGTGCCGTCCCGCTCGCGGGAGCGAATGATCCCCCTTGCGAATCGAAACCGGAAATCGCCGCGCCCGCGCCGGAGCGACTGAAGTCGCCGCTGGAAATTCGCAAAGTCCGCCTGCGCGGACTGTGGCCGCCAGTATCGGAGCGCGCAACCCGGCACGAGGAGGTTCCACCCAGCCTGTGGTCTACCCACCGGGGCGGAGCGCCGCACTCACGCACTCACGCACTCACGCACTATCCCCCGGCAGCGGACACTGCAGCCACACCGCCCGCCCCGGCAGCCCGGCGCCGCCGGACTCGCTGGTGAGCAGCACCGTGCCGTCGGAGCGCATGGCCACGCCCTCGCCCGCAGGCTCGCCCAGCGGCGCCAGGTCCATGCTGAACGCGGGCCCCCCGCTCCCCAGCAGGTCCGCCGTGCGGTACACGACCAGGCGCCCGTAGGTGCGCACCGCCACCCACCGGCCGTCCTCCGAGGCGCCGGCCCCCGTCACCGCGTCGCCCGGCTGCTCGGGGTTGGGGGCCAGCTGGCGCACGCGCACCAGGTCCACCGGGCCGGGCTGCAGGGGCGTAGGCCAGCGCCACAGCTCGATCGGGTGCCGCTGCCCCTTGTTGATCACGTACACCTCCCCCTCCGCGGTCACGAACACCGCCTCCGCGTCGCGTCCGCCGCCGGGAAAGCCCGCCCGGAACGCCTCCGCCGGCGCCGCGGCGTCCGTGGCGGCGGGGAGCGGCGCGCGGTACAGCACCATGGGCCGGCCGCGCCCGTTGTTGTTGCCGACGTCCGCCGCGTACACGCACTGCCCGCCCCCGCACGGGCCGATGGCCATGTCCTCCCAGTCGCGGTTCCGCGCCCCGGTCAGCGCCACCCGCCCCGCCAGCTGTCCGTTGGCCGCGAGGGCGTAGATCACCGGCTCCGCGCCGGAGTCGCCGTGCGTCCAGAACAGCCCCGGCGTCCGCGGGTCCAGCGCGGCGCCGCTGGTCTCGTTCAGCTCCGGCGGCAGCGAGACGGGCGGCCGGGTGATGCGGCACGTCTGCGCGGGCGCGGCGTCCGCCCGCGCCGTCGTGTCGCCCGTGCCGTCCGCGGCGGGGCCGTCCGCCTGCTCGCAGGCAGCCGACAGCACGAGGGCCGCGAGAGGAACCGCGGCCCGCACCGGTCGAAGGAAACGCATCCGTCTCACGAGGATCATGTCTCGGGGATCAGGATCGGCCGCCGGTCTCCGCCTTCGGCGCCGGAGGCCGCGGGGTCGCGCGGGGCCGGCTCGGGACGCTGGTAGTAGGTCCCGTCGGCGCCCAGCTCCCACAGGTCCGGGCGCGCCAGGTCCTCCCGGAGGATGGCGTCCAGCCGGGCGCGGTGCCCGGGGTCCACGATGGGCGCGGCCACCTCCACCCGGCGCCGCAGGTTGCGCGTCCTCCAGTCGCCGGAGCCGATGTAGTACTCCGGATCGCCCGCGTTGGCGAAGCGGAAGATGCGCGAGTGCTCCAGGTACCGTCCCAGCGCGCTGTAGACGCGGACGTTCTCCGACAGCCCCGCCACCCCCGGCCGCAGCGCGCAGATGCCGCGCACCAGCAGGTCGATCGGCACGCCGGCCCGCGACGCACGGTAGAGTGCGGCGATCACCTCGCGGTCCGCCAGCCCGTTGAACTTGGCGGCGATCCCCGCCTCGCGCCCGGCCCGGGCGTGCTCCGCCTCGCGGTCGATCAACTCCACGAAGCGCTGGCGCATGGTGTACGGCGCCACCAGCAGCTTCCGGTAGTCGTCGCGTCCCGCGCCGCCGGTGAGGGTGTTGAAGACCTCGTTGAGCTCCGCCCCCAGCTCCGGGTCTGCCGTCATCAGCCCCAGGTCGGTGTAGAAGGCCGCCGTGCTGGCGTTCAGGTTCCCCGTGCCGATGTACCCGTAGCGCCGGATCCCCGCCGCCTCGCGCCGCACGATGAGCGCGATCTTGGCGTGCACCTTGAGCCCCGGCATCCCGTAGATGACGTGGATGCCGAAGGAGCGCAGGTGGCGCGCCCACTGGATGTTGCTCAGCTCGTCGAAGCGCGCCGTCAGCTCCACCAGCGCCACCACCTGCTTTCCCGACGCGGCCGCCCGCGACAGCGCCTCCACGATGCGGGAGCGCGCGTTGGTCCGGTAGAGGGCCAGCTTGATGGAGAGGACGTCCGGGTCCTCCGCCGCCTCGATGACGAAGCGCTCCACCGTCTTCTCGAACGAGTCCTCGGGAAAGGAGACCAGCACCGGCCCGTCGCGCAGGACGTCGAACACCGGCCGCGCGGGGTCCAGCGGCTCGCGCGGCGGGGGCGGGGGGGGATAGAGCAGCTCCGGCGGCGCCTCCGCGTCCGCCAGCTCGCGCAGCCCGCGCAGGTCGATCACCCCGTCGATCACGTACACGTCGCCCTCGCCCAGCGCGGCGACGCGCTCCGGCACCTCGTACTGCAGCTCGCGCAGCAGCATCTGCCGCACGGCGTGGGGCATCGCCCGCTCCACCTCCAGCCGGACGACGGGGCGAAAGCGGCGCTTGTGCACCTGCTCCTCCACCGCGTGCAGCAGGTCCTCCACCCGCGCCCGGTCCACGTGCAGCTCGGCGCTGCGGGTGACGCGGAAGGCGCAGGGGGTGTCCACCTCCATCCCCGGATACAGCGAGTGGAAGAAGGCGCGGATCACCTCCTCCAGCGGGAGGAAGCGGCGGCTCTCCGGCAGGCGAACGAAGCGGGGAAGGCCGTCCGGCAGCTCCACCATCCCCAGCCGCCGCTCCCCCGTCTGCGGGTCGCGCACCAGGGCGGCCAGCGCGGGACGCAGGTTGCGGATGTGGGGGAAGGGATGGCCCGGCCCGGCGGTGAGCGGCATCAGGAGCGGATGCACCTCGCGCGACCAGTAGCCGCGGACGAGGTCGGCTTCCGCCCGGGTCAGCCCGTCCAGCCCGACGATCCGGTAGCCGTGCTCCCCCAGCGCCGGCAGCAGGGAGACGAAGAGCAGCCGGTAGGCGCGGTCCAGCAGCCGCCGCGCCCGCACACCGATGGCGTCCAGCTGCTCCTGCGGCGTCACCCCGTCGATGGTCGCCTTGACGCTCCCCATCGCCACCTGCTGCTTGAAGCCGGCCACGCGGACGCGAAAGAACTCGTCCGTGTTGCCGCCGAAGATGGCTAGGAAGCGCAGCCGCTCCATCAGCGGCACCCGCTCGTCTTCCGCCAGCCCCAGCACCCGGCGGTTGAACGCCAGAACGCTGAGCTCCATGTTCAGCAGCGAGCCGCGCGGCAGCTCCGCGTCGTCTCCCGGCTCCGGCGCGGGGGCGCTGGCCAGGGTGGCGCGCGCGGCCGCCTCCTCCTCGGCCGCGCCGGCGCCGCGCACGCGCTCCGGCAGCTCCGCCCGGGCGACCACGTGCAGGGCGGCCAGCGTCTCGCGGTCGCGCAGGGCGGGGGAGCCCACGGCGTGCAGCACCTCGTCCAGCGGCAGGCGCACGACCCGGCACCGGGCGTCCTCCGTCTGCTCGTGCACCCCCTCCGCCAGCCACACCTCCACCGCCGCGCGCTCCGCCGGCCCCGCGCCCAGCCCCAGCAGCCGGACGCGGGCGCCGTCGTGGCCAAAGCACTCGCGCAGCACGCGCCGGCACGCCTCTTCGCCCGCGCCCTCGCCGGCGGGAATGCGCAGGGCGGTGCGCTCGCGCCGCAGGGAGATGCGCCCGTCCTCCACCGCCACCACCGCCACGCGGCGCGCGGCGCGCACCGCCTCTTCCAGCAGGTCCAGCTCCCGCTCGCGCAGCGCCAGCCGCGCGCGCTCCACGCGGTCCTCCGCCACCCGCCGCATCCCGTGCTGGTGCCGCAGCGCGGCGGGGATGGGGTGCTCCGCGTCCGCGCCTTCCGGCAGGCGCAGCTCGATCTCCTCGATGCGCGCCCACAGGTCGCCGTCGCGCGTGGTGACGGTGTCGCAGGCCAGCTCTCCCGCGTCCCCCTCCAGCGCCTGGATGGAGCGGACCACGCGGTGCGTCTCCAGCTCCAGCCGCGGCACCAGCCGGGCGGGGTGTACCATGGCCCGAAGCAGCCGCGCGGGCTCCGACGCGCCGGCGAACGGCGCATCGTCCTCCCCCGGCGGCAGGTGGACGGAGACCACGGCGCCGCCCTCGGCCTGCGGGCCGCTGCGCACGGAGAAGGTGCGGGCGCCGTCCCCGTGGTGGCGCACGCACGCCCAGGCGCCCCGCTGCTCCAGGTCGCCCTGCTCGGTGTCGTGGTAGACGTCGCGGAAGACGTGCGTGGAGGGCGGCCCGGCGCGGTACCCCTGCGGCGCCGGCCCGGTGGCCACCGCGTCCAGCACGCCGGGGGCGCCGGGGTCCAGCCGCACCACCGCGGTGCGCTCGGCCGGCGGGCCGGGGGGTGGATCGGGGTCCGGGTGCTGCATGGGGGCGAAGGTCAGAAGGGAAGGCCCAGGCGCAGGTACACGATGCCGCGCTCGCCGTACGCGTAGAAGGCGCTCAGCGTGCGGCCGCCGGCGGCCAGGAAGGCGCCGGCGCCCAGCGCGGTGTGCCAGCCGCCGGCGGACTCACCCCGGTACCACACCCGCCCCGCGTCCGCCAGCGCCAGCGCGCCGACGCCTCCCGTCACCGGCACCCGCAGCTCCGCGCTCCCAAAGGCGGACGCGTCCCCCGCGAAGCGCTGGTACGAGTAGCCGCGCAGGGTGGGCGAGCCGCCCAGGAGCGCCGCGTACTGGACGGGAAAGTCGCCCCACACCTTCTCCCCGCCCGCGCGGACGGCCAGCACGGGGCGGCCGAGCGGAAGGTACGCCGCCCCCCGCGCCCCGGCACGCCAGAACGCCCCCTCGCGGGCCCCGTCTCCCGCGGACCCGGTGAGAAAGGGAAAGGCGCCGCCCTCCAGGGCCAGCGTCCACCCCCGCCGCGGAAACGCGGCGCTGTCCACGCGCACCCACGCGGCGCCCGCCCGCGCGCCCGCCGTGGCGTACGCGGAGGTGCCCAGGACGCGCGCGTCGTCCGCGGGGGTGCGCGGCTCCACCTCCGGGTCCGTGTAGCGGATGACCCCCGCCAGGCTGAGCGTCAGCCCACCGCCGCGATCCAGGACGACGCCCGGCTCCAGCAGCGCCTGCCGCTCGAAGAGGATGTAGTGCCGGAGCCGCTCCGGGTCGCGCGTCGCGTTCCCGTACCCGGTGAAGTAGACCCCCTCCAGCTCCGACGCACGGCCGAAGAGGTAGCCGAACGAGCCGCTCCCCGTCCACCGCCGCGTGTAGCGTCCTTCCACGCCGAAGCGGGTGTAGAGCGGCGCCCACAGCCCGCGCAGCTGCCAGCGCGTGGCGAACGGCTCGCGGCGGAACCCGTAGCGCGTATGCGAGGGCCCCACGCCCACCACCAGGTCCGCGAACGGGCGGACGGTCGCGAAGGGCGTCAGCGCGCCGCCGCTGGTGCCCCAGTCGCGCGGCGGCTTGCGGGCGCCGGTGCCCACGGGAACGCTGTCCGCCCGCTCGTACGGCCGCGTGTCGACGAGGGTGCCCGCGGCGCGGACAAAGGCGTCGTCGCCCTGGTGGTCGTAGAACGCCGTCCGCGCGCCGCGTCCGCGGTCCTCCAGCCGGTCGTCCCCCTCGCCGCCGATGACGCGGACGAGCATCCCCCCCGTCCCGCGCACCTCCGCCCGGTCGTCCCCGCCGTGCAGGTACACGCGCACCTCCCGCGTCTCCCCCGCGGCGAGGCGGCGGCGGAACCAGGCCTCGCCCGCCTCCGTCGCGCCCGCGTGGATGCGGACCTCCACGGAATCCCCCCGCCGCTCCACGACGGCGAAGTCGGCCGCGTCGGTGCCGTGCGCCTCCGGCTCGCGCGCCATGGTGGCGTAGTACTCCGCCGCCATCGCCGGAAGCCGGTCGCGCCGGGCGCGCAGGACGGCCGCCAGCCGCGCCCCCTCCAGCGCGCGGTACTCCGCGGGCATCATCCCTACCGCCTCGTCGATCAGCGCGTCGGTCAGCCGGGCGCGCAGGGCGGCGGCGGCGGAGTCCCACGCGGCGCGGGGCACCCCGCCCAGCAGCCATCGATCGAGGAACCGGGCCTGGTGCAGCAGCCCGTAGAGGTTGCCGTACTCCGGTCGAAAGCGCACCGCCTGGGGCAGGAAGGTGCGCCCCAGGTCCAGCAGCAGCCCGTCGTAGTCCACGAACGCGTAGTCGCGGTCGCGGGGGACGGGGCGCCACCAGCGCACGCCGCCCTGGTCGTAGCGCGCCCACACCAGCTGGTCCGCGTGCCGGTCCCAGTCGCCCAGCAGCACGTCCATCAGCCGGACCACCAGGTACTCCTCCGCCACCACGCGGTCCGCCGGACCGGCGCGCAGCGCGCGGAGCATCACGTCCGTGTCCTCCACCGCCGCGGCGCCCGCGAAGCCGTCGTCCGGCCGCTCCTCCAGCTGCCCCAGCATCCCCGCGAACTCGGCCCGGAACTCGCCCAGCCGCGGGTCGTCGGGCATCACGAAGAGGAGGGGGTCCACGTGCAGCACGCCCGTGGCGTCCATCAGCCGCCCCGCCACCAGGGCCCCCGCCGGGTTCTGCGAGCTCACCTGGTCGCGCAGCAGCGCCTTGCCGGGGCCGGGAAGGCCGCCGGACTCGCGCCCCGGGTCCTTGTTGACGGAGCGGAAGGCGTACTCCCTTCCGTCCGCCCCGCGAAAGCGCAGCGAACGGGTCTGGTTCCCCCCGCCGGTCTCCGTGGGCGTCAGCCCCCCGGCGAAGGTGCCCAGGTCCAGCACGGGGACGGAGACCGGCGTGGTCCACAGTGGACGGTAGGAACGCCCCAGCAGCGCGCGCTTCAGGGCCCCGGCGCGGTACTCCGGCCCCGCGGCCACGCGCGCGGAATCCGCCGGGGCCTGCGCCGCCGCGGATTCGGCGGCCACTGCCAGGAGGAGCGCCAGGAGCGCGGTACGCCTCATCCGCCGGACCCGGAGGCGGCGGCGCTGTCCGCGGGGACCGCGGGGACGGGCGCGTCCGCGTCCAGCCACATGGAGAAGTCCTCCGTGGCGTTCCCCTGCGCGTCCACCACCATCACCCCCAGCCGCGCCCTCCCGTCCGCCAGGAAGGTGATGCGCATGTAGCCGCTGGCCTCGCGCACGTAGCGGGTGCCGGTGATGCGGCGCGACGGCGTGGTGTGCCCGTAGATGCCGGTGCCGCTGATCAGCAGGTACCGCGCGGGCTCGCGCCGCAGCACCTGCAGGTTGTGCTCGTGCCCGGCCGCGTACACGGTGGGCGTGTCCACCACGAAGGCGCGCCGCAGCTGCGCCGACATGTGCCGGTACTCGCGCCCCGTCACGTCCTGCCGCGCGAACAGCCCCGCGATGCGCGCCCAGGGGTGGACGGGAATGAGGTAGGTGGGCCAGTCGAAGTAGCCGCCGTGCTGCCCGCCGGAGACGATGGGATGGTGCGACACCACGATCGTCTTGCGCTCGCCCGCCGTGGCCAGCGCGATGCGCAGCGAATCGACGACGCCGTCCTCCGTCCCCGGGGTGCAGCGGTCCGGGCCCGGCTTGGTGGCGGGGTGCAGCCACCAGTGCGTGTCGATGGCGATCACCCGCGCGTGCTCGCCCAGGTCGATCACCACCGGTCCCGGGCACCCGCCGCGCGGTTCCATCCCGATGAGCCCCGCGCCCTCCGTGTTGATGAAGCGCTCCTGCCGCGCGACGTTCTGCCACCCCTCCGGCGCCCCCTGCGCCCAGTCGTGGTTGCCGGGGACGAAGACGCCGCGCGTGCGCGTGTCGCGCAGCGGCTGCATCTGCGCCCGCAGGATGCGCAGCCCCTCGCGCCCGGGCTCCGTGAGCGTGTCCGCCAGGCCGACGGGGTACAGGTTGTCGCCCAGGAAGACGACGAAGCTGCGCTCCGGCGCCGCGCCGATCTCGTTCTGCAGCGCGCGCAGCACCGGCTCGCCGTCGGGGTCCGGCAGCCCCCCGTCGCCGATGAGCACCAGGTTGAGCGCCACCGAGTCCAGGGCGAACGGCCCCACGGTGCGCCCGCCGCCAAAGGTGGAGCGCCCGCACGCCGCGGACGCCAGCACCGCCGCGCACGCGCCCAGGGCGGCCGCGCGCCGCGTCCAGTCAGTCCATCCCATCACGCGATCCCCGTCCCGAAAAGCTCCCGACGACCGCCGGCGCGGCCCGCCGCGTCAGCGCTTCTTCCGCTTCTTGCGCCGGGCGCGGAACGGCAGGTACTCCGCCGCCGCCACCTGCGCCCCCCACCGCTCGTCCAGCGCCCCCACCAGCTCCGGCGGGGAAGCGGCCCTCTTCAGCCGCACGAGGTATTCCAGCGTGAACATCCCGTCCTCGCGCTGCACCACGTCCACCAGCTGCCAGTCCCTGGCCATGTCCGCCAGCGCCTCCTGCACCGTGTGGCGCGCCATGTCGGGGGTGGTGGAGTGCACCAGCAGGATCCCCTCCGTGCGGATCTCCGCCGCGTGGTCCAGCATGCGGCGGCGCACCTCGCTCTGCCCCTGCGGGTCCTGCGCCACCAGCAGCCGCTGCGGCCCGGCGGAAAGGATGCCGGTGCGCGCGTAGCGGCCGCTGTAGATGCTGCCCACGTTGAACTTCCACACCAGCAGCACCACGTAGTTGAACGCCAGCGACATCACCAGCGCCACGTCCAGCGCCTGCACCCCGGAGGAGAGGCCGATGCCGATCACCAGGAAGATGTAGACGGCGTCGCGCGGGTCCTTGAGCGTGTTGCGAAAGCGCACCGCCGCCACGATCCCCGCCAGCGCGAACGCCAGCGCGATGCTGTTCTTGACCACCAGCGCGATCCCCGCCACCACGATGGGAAGGATGATGACGGACGAGACCAGCGCCGGGTCGTAGCGAAAGCGCTTGGTGAGCATGTACACCCACGCCACCGGCAGCACCAGCGACAGGGCGCCCAGGATCACCAGCAGCGTGCCCAGCGCGCGGCGCAGCGCCTCGTTCAGCGACACCCGCGCGCCGAAGTCCTCGCCCACCGGCCCCACCAGCCCGCCGCCCTCTTCCATGGCCAGGGCCTGCGGCGACAGGAACGCCTCGCGCACGGCAGGCACGTGGTAGACCAGCAGCGACATCACCGTCACCAGCACCACGTAGTAGAACAGCAGGCGCAGGAACGGAAAGCTGCGCGCCTCCAGCACGCGCTCCACCAGGGTGCGGCCGGACGGCGGCTCGTCGTGCACCGGCGGCCGGTACGCCGGCACGCCGCCCCCGGGCGCGCCGGCCTCTCCCGACCAGCGGGGCGGGGCAGGCGGCGCCTCCTCCGGAACGGCGAGCAGCGTCTCGGACTCGCCCGCGTTGACGGCGGGCGGGGGTCCGGCGTGGGAACGGGACTCCCGGTCTCGGTTGCGTGCCATTCGTAATCGGATGCGGTGGCCGCGCGGCGCCAGCCGCGCACAAGCAGGAAGCACGCCGCGAGTGTAACGACGGAAGGGGTGGAGAACAACAGAAAGAGAAGAATGCCTCACGCAGAGTCAGGTAGAGTAGGCGCCAGGGTGGGTTAACTGGACCACCCTGGACGCCCCTCCTCGAACCGGACGTGCGGATTTCCCGCATCCGGCTCTCCCACGCGGGTTCACCGGTTGGCTATCGGAGAGTTGCGCGC
>DATAAG010000633.1:0-14049 GCA_036260235.1 Longimicrobium sp. | reverse complement strand
CCCAGCATGAAGCAGATGTCGTGATGATTCCACGAAGCCAGCTGGAACTCTTCACAGACGTCTTAGCCTTTGCAGCGTAAAGGGATAAAGTCGAGATTAGATCCACAAGGGGCATCATTCGCGGCTCGGATGACGTGATGTCCGCCTGCACGGACCGCTCCCGCCACGGGAACGGCAATGCACCGTGGCAGGGGATGGGTGATCCGGAGCAGGTGAAGCCCCGTTCGGCGGCGCGTCAGCGGCGCCGGGACGGGGCTTCCGCCGTCCCAGCGGCGGGTTTACCCGCTCGGAGTAGCCTGCGGGGAGGAAGAGACGGCGCCGGTCAGTCGTCGGGGATGGTCATCTCCCCCTCGCTCACCCGCACGGCGGAGCCGCCCACGCGCACCTGCGCCACGCGCCCGTCGCGCACGTCGGCTTCCACCCGAATGCGGCTGGGGCGGCCCATCTCCACCCCCTGCAGGATCGTCCAGCTGTAGGTGCCGTCCGCGCCGGCGTCGCGCGCGGCCAGCAGCCCCGCGGCCGCCGTGGCCGCGCCGCCGGTGGCGGGGTCTTCCACGATCCCCATCGCCGGCGCGAACATGCGCGCCCGCAGCGCCACGCCCTCCTCGCCCGCGTCGTCCGTGGTGACATAGACGTGCGGGGCCCACCCGTCGCGCAGGTGGCGCTCCCACGCGCCCACGTCCAGCCGCGCCCGGGCCAGCGCGTCGCGGTCACGGACGGAGACGAAGAGAAACGGAACGCCGGCAGAGTGGTGGGCGATGCCCAGCGATCCTCCGAGATCCGCTTCGCCGAGGGAAAGCAGCTGCGCGATCGCCTCGGGCGCGGGCGGCGTGGGCCCCGCCTCGGGCACGCGCGGCGCGGCGAAGGTCGCGAAGACGGGGCGGCCGTCCTCCATCCGGACCTCCACCGGCACCGGCCCCACCTGCTCGTGCAGCACCAGCCGCGAGACGCGCTCGCCCGGCGGCACCCGCCCCAGCATGGCCAGCAGCATCGCCGTGCCGACGGTGGGATGGCCCGCAAAGGGCAGCTCGTACACGGGATTGAAGATGCGCACGGCGAAGGACGCTCCTTCCGCGCCGGTGACGAACACCGTCTCCGAGAGGTTCAGCTCCCGCGCGACGGCCTGCATCGTCTCCGGCGGAATGCCGCCGGCGTCCGGGAACACCGCCAGCGGGTTGCCGCCGAACACCCGGTCGGTGAACACGTCCAGCGTGTGGAACTTCAGCCGCATCGTCGTCTCCTCGCGTTCCGCAGGGTTGCGCCGTGGCAAGAACTGAACTTCGGATCGCGGTTCTCCGCGGGCAAGTTGCGGCGGGAGCGGCGGGCGAACGCGTACCCGTTGCGCCGCCGCCGGGGTGCGCCGCAGGTTGAGCGCGAACGCGAGCCGGGGGAGCCGATGGCCGAGGCGGCGGGAAGGACCGCGAAGGGCGAGCAGACGCGCGCGCTGATCCTGGAGACGGCGCTGGAGCTGTTCCGCGAGCGGGGGTACGAGGAGACCACCATGCGCGCCATCGCCGACCGGGCGGGGGTGGCGCTGGGGAGCGCGTACTACTACTTCCGCAGCAAGGAACAGCTCATCCAGGCGTTCTACGGACGCACGCACCAGGAGCACCTGGCGGAGGCGGAGGAGGCGCTGCGCCGGGAGCGCACCCTGCACGGCCGGCTGCGGGGGGTGATGGCGGCCAAGCTGCGCACCATCGAGCCGTACCACCGCTTCAGCGGCATCCTCTTCCGCACCGCGGCGGACCCGGAGAGCCCCCTGAACCCGTTCAGCGAGGAGTCGCTCCCCGCGCGGCGCGAGGCCACGGAGCTGTTCGCCGAGGTGGTGCGCGGCGCGGAGGACAGGAAGCTGCCCAGGGACCTGGAGGCGGAGCTGCCGGACCTGCTGTGGACGTACCACATGGGGATCGTGCTCTTCTGGATCCACGACCGCTCCCCCGGCCGCGTGCGCACCTGGAGGCTGATGGAGCGCACCACCGACCTGGTCGCCCGGCTGATCGCGCTCTCCACCCTTCCGCTGATGGGTCCCGTCCGCAAGATGGTCCTCGGCCTGCTCGCCGAGCTGCGCGAGCCCGCCGCAGGCGAGGAGTTGCCGGCAAAGTAGCCAGTTTACCACAGCGGCTGACACGGATACATTGCCGCTCAACACCACCTTCTTTCTCCCCCGCTTCATCGGCACCCATGGCCGCCGAAAAAATCACCCTCGATCGCGTGGGAGAGATGATCAAGATCATCTTTTCCGAGTTGAAGCAGATGGGGGGTGTCGCTCCCGTGAGGCAATTGCTGGAACGAGCGGAGCCGAAGCTGAACCTTTCGGAGTACGAGCGCGGCAGACACGCCAAAACTGGCGCGGTTCGCTGGGAAACTGCGGTCCGTTGGTACACGGTGGACTGCACCCGGGCCGGTTATCTGCGCAAGGAAGGCGGCAAGTGGTACCTCACGGAAGAGGGTGAGCGGGCCCTGTCCCTCCCCGCTGGTGAGCTGATCCGCACTGCCGGGCGTGCGTACCGCGAATGGAAGAAGGGACAGCCCGTCGCCTCGCGCGGCGGTGAGACACGCGAGCCGGAGGCCGACGCCGCACCGTCTGAGGGCGCGGCAAGACAGGCCATCTACGAGCAGGCGGTGGAGCAGGCCCGTGCTGAAATCGAGGACCGAATCAATTCGCTGGGACCTTATCAGTTCCAGGATCTGGTCGGTGCGCTGCTGGAAGGAATGGGATACTACGTTCCGCATATCGCCTCGCCGGGTCGGGACGGTGGAATCGACCTGATCGCCTACCGTGACCCCCTTGGCACAACGGCACCGCGCATCAAAGTGCAGGTGAAGCACAGGGACCAGAAACTCACGGTCAAGGAGGTCCGCGAGCTGGAAGGGCTGCTTCGCAAGGAAGGCGATATCGGGCTCCTCGTATCGTCCGGTGGGTTCACCAGCGAGGTGGAGCGCGAAATTCGCTCTTCCGGGAAGCACATCGAACTGATGGATCTTGACCGGCTCATCACGCTCTGGCAACAGCACTACGAGCAGATCCCCGAGTCGAAGCGCGCGCTCCTGCCGCTGGTTCGAGTGTTCTTCCTGGCTCCGGTAGAAGCGTAGCCCACCTGCTTCCGAAAGGACGAACCGGCTGCCCATCGCTGAAAGGCAGCCGGTCGTCTTCGTACAGGAAGATGGAATCGGTTACGAATCACCCGTTGTCATGCCACTTCCGTAATTCAGCCGCTCGGGCGGGGCTGCATGTGCGCCGCCGGCGGGTCATCAGCGCGGGGCGAGCAGATCCTCCGGCCGGCGCCGTGGAATCGCGCGCGGGGCCGGGCCCGAGCGGCGCCTCCCTCAGGATGACGACTCGTTGCACGCAAATCGGTTGCAGGTGGAGCCCCGCGCAGCTTGCGGGGCTTTCCGCTGTTCCAGCCGCGGCGTTGGCCGTCCGGGACGGAGGCCGGCGCAGGGAACGGATGCCGCCCGTCCCCTACGGCCGCGCCCCCGCCACCTCCCGCAGCCGGGCCGCGGTCTCCGCCGTGAGCGCGGCGCGCACGGGCAGGTTCTGCGCGCGCTGGAACGCCTTGAGCGCGGGGATCACCTCCTCGTCGAAGGCGCACCACTCCGCCTGCGTGGCCGTGCCGTGGCCGGCGCGCGCCAGCAGGTTGCGCAGCAGGCACACGTGCGGCCCGCCCGGCGCGGCGACGGCCTGCGAGCCGTTGGGGAGAAAGTGGTCCTCGGGGTGAAAGAGCGACATCCACACCCCGTACACCCGCTCCAGCTCCAGGATGGGCTCCACGTGGTCTTCCACGTGCAGGTCCGCGTACACGTCGTCTCCCCCGCCGTAGCCCGCGCCGCGCTTCACGATCAGCATCCCCGCGCCCTGCCGCCCGCGCCGGTCGCCGCCGGCCGCCTGTCCCGCCCTGAGGGCCGCCAGCAGCCGCTCGCCGAACGGCCGCCGCGCCGCCGACGCCTGCTCGTACGCGCGCGCCATCGCCTCCACCACCTCCGGCCCGGTGAGGATGTTGCCCTGCACGCTGTACCCGGCGCCGGTGCGGTGCCCGGCCCACGCGCTGGTGCTGTCGCCCGTGAACGCGGCGATGCGGCACGCCCGGTCCGCGATGGCGAACTGCCGCTCCGCGATCCCCGAGTCGCTGCGCACGAGCTCGTCGCGCACCTCCTCCGCCGAGCGGCCGGCGCGCAGCAACTCCAGCCCGCGGCGCTTGAACGACACGTTCGCCGCCGCCTGCGTGGCGATGGCCCCCGCGTCCGCCTCCGCCGCCGGCACGATGGAGCCCGCGCCCACCACGCGCGACTGCACCGCCACCCCCCAGAACCCCGTCTCCGGGTCGCACGCCACGATGCTGAAGGTGGAAAGCGGCGGCGGACCGGGTTGCGCCACGGCCGGCGCGGCGGCGAGGCAGAGGATCAGCGGGGTCAGGATTCGGCAGCGCATGCGTCGTGGCCAGCGGTTCGATGTGGATTCGATCGATCGTCGGAGTCGCGGTCGTCCTCCCGTCGCCCGCGTCGCCCGATGGGTCCGCGGGTGGATCGTGGCGGGCCCGGAGGTGGCTGCAACGCGGATGCGCCGCCGCCGGTACGCGGGATGCGCAGGCGGAGTCGTCCACCGCGCCGGTCGCAATCTGTCGCCTGACGGGTGAATGTCCAGAGCCGCCGTCCTCGCCCTCACCCTGCTGCTGGTCGTCCTCGCGCCTCGCCACGCCGCGGCGCAGGGGACGGACGTGCTGCGCGGGCGCGTGCTCACGGTGGATGGGACGCGGGCGGACAGCCTGCGCGCGTTCCTCCGCTGGCGCATGCGGGGCGACACCGTCGCGCGGGTGGATTCGGTGGAGGTCGATTCCGCGGGGCGCTTCTCGCTGCCGCTGGCGGGGGAGGCGGCGGACTCGCTGGAGGTGACCGTCGACGCGGTGGATCGCGACAGGCGCACGCATCACCCGGCGCTCGTCCGCATCCACCGGCGCGAGGCGGCGTGGGAGCAGGGGATCGTGCTGGTGCCGCGGACGTGGACCATCGCCGCGGGGCGGTACGCGGGGGAGCGGGTGCGCGTGCGGCCGCACCTGGCGCGCACGCCCGTGTGCCGCCGGTGCAGCGTGTTCTGGGTGCAGCAGCAGCTGCGGGCGGACGGGCCCGTGCACTGGCAGGGGTGGCCGATGTCGCGCTTTCCGCTGCGCGTGGGGTTCGACCGCGCGCACTCGGTGCCGGTGGGCGCGGCGCCGGACTCGGCGGCGTTCTGGCAGGCGGTGGCGCGCGTGGAAGACGCGTTCGGAACGGACCTGTTCCGCCCCGTGCGCTACGCCCAGACCCTTCCCCGCCACCCTGAAGACAACCCCGACGACGTGGTGCTGGTGGTGATCGATCCCAGCCTGAGCATCGCGGGGCTCACGACGGTGCTGGGGCGCACCGGGACGGTGGAGTACGCCACGGTGAGCTTTCAGCGCCGGGGATCGGTGGTGGGGAGCGTGGGGCCGGAGCTGGTGGGGCACGAGCTGATGCACGTGCTGGGCTTTGGCCACACCTGTTCGTGGCGCTCCATCGCCGCGGACCTGCAGCGGTGCCCGGAGCTGCGCGCCTCGTCGCCCACGCCGGAGGACGTGGCGTACGCACAGCTCTTCTACCGCGTCCGCGACGTGCAGCGCGCCAGCGGCGCCCGCTGGGGGCTGGAGGCCGCCGTGGCCGGCGAGCGCGTGCTGGTGCTGGGGCTGCCGGAGGAGCCGTAGGCTGAACCGCGGCGATTCAGAAGCCGGGCGAGGCCGGCGCCGTCCCCATCGTGCTGACCACGCTCACGGCGATCGGCGGACTGCTGCCGCTGGGGGGCTGAGCGGCATCGGTTGGGTTCAAAGAGTGGGCCTCACACGGAGTCAACGGACGACGAACTCCGCTGACTCCGCTGACTCCGTGTGAAGCCATCTTTTCCCCTCCTCTTGTTCGGCAGGAGGAATGGACGCAGGATTGTCATCCACCCGCCGCCGTTCATCCCTCCCTCCCGAAAAGCCCCGCCCGATGGCAGACGACATCTACCAGGAGATCTGGGACGCCGACCAGCAGCACCGCGGCGTCCGCGCCCTTCGCGCCGGCCAGCCCATCGACGAAGCGACGCGCCGGCACGGGTACGTGGTGGTGGACGAGCGGACGGAGGCGTCGGGAAAGGACCACCGGGTGCTGGCGGAGGTCGCGATCCCGGCGGAGAAGGAGGACAGCTACCGGCGGGTGGCGCGGCTCTTCAACAATTACACGCTGGACCAGACCAAGGACGAGCGCGACTTTCCCGACGAGGAGCGGGAGGTGCAGGAGTTCCTGGAGGCCATCCACCGCTCTCCGCCCATGGAGGTGGCGCGGGAGTACGCCTCGCGGCAGTCCGGGCGCGACATCACCCACAAGGAGTGGTGGTCCATCCTGCAGCGCACCTGGTTCGAGCAGTTCAACGATGGCGGCAACCGCGACCTGAGCGGCTTCGAGCACGTGATGGTGGGCGAGCAGAAGAAGGGCAAGGTCCAGGGATACCACTTCTGGTACAAGTACCACCTGGACGAGCACTTTCGCGCCCACGACCCCGAGGGCGGCGCCGAGCTGGACCTGCTGGACTTCCTCACCTGGAAGGGCAGGGCCGGCGAGGACACGCCGGACGTGGTCACCTTCTCCTACGTCTGGCGGGCGTTCGACTACGAGGCCCGGCAGTTCCGCCGCCTCACCAAGCCCATCGGCGGGTTCTGGGTGGGGCCCAGCGCGGAGGGGCAGATGGCGATCGGCACCATCCGCTTCCTGGGCGAGGCGCAGGCGCCGCGCACGGCCGTCATCAACGGCCACCGCTACAATCTCCCCGTGTACCGCAGCCCCAACAAGCGCAACCTGCGCTCGTTCTTTCCCGAGTACGTGGGTCCGGCGGAGGCGGATCCCGGACCCGGCGTCATCACCCGCGCCGGCGTGCGCGTGGTGGATGCGGACGGCGGCAACCGGCGCCGCGGCCGGTAGCAGATTGCATCAGCAGTGGACAGCGGCGCCGCTCGCGACGATATTCCACGCCATCCGCATTCCACGCCATCCGCCACCCCACACACGCACCTGCCCTGCGATCCGATGCGAATCTTCAAGCTCGCCGCCCTTGCCGCGCTCCTGCTCGCCGCGCCCGCCGCCGCCCAGCAGACCCGTGACGACGGGCTGAGCGGCACCCGCGTGCGCGTCACCGCGCCCAACTTCCTGCCGTCGCCGGTCACCGGAACGGTGACGTCGTACACGCAGCAGGGGATCGTCGTGGTGGACGAGTTCTCCGGCGACTCCATCCTGCTGCCGCTGCGGTCGGTGTCGCGGCTGGACAAGTTCGCCGGCAGCAGCGCCGCCAGCAGCGCGTGGTACCGCGGGCGCGTGGGCGGCTTCATCGGCGGGGCGCTGGGGCTGATCGCCGGGCCGCTGCTGGCGAAGACGGTGGACCGGGACATGGTGGAGGCGACGCTGCTGGGCGGCGCCATCGGCCTGGGGGCCGGCTTTACGGTGGGCGCGGTGTACGGCGCCGCCACCCCGCGCGAGCGGTGGACGTGGACCATCCAACCCTGGGGCTACGACCCCAGCCTGCGCCCCTCGACCACCGCGACGACCACGCCGTAGCCGCACGCCGAGCGGATGACGACGCCCCCGCGAGCCTGGTGCCCGCGGGGGCGTTCTGCTGTGTGGCCGATCCCCCGACAAGCGATCGATGCCCGTTGCGAATCTAAACCCGGGAATCGCCGCGCCCGCGCCGGAGCGACTGAAGTCGCCGCTGGAAATTCGCAAAGTCCGCCTGCGCGGACTGCATCGCTGCCTCGGGAGCGTGGTGGCGAGCTCCGGTGGAAGCAGTTACCGGATTTGCTTCGCAATGGGCATAAATCGCCGCAAACGACTAGGCGCTGTCCGCCTTCGCGGACACGACCGGAGCGCCGGGATCGTGGCGATGGGGCAGGCCTGTCACCCGCCCCGATGCGCAGGTAGTATCTTGCGGCACTGCGCGCCGCCACGGCGGCATCCGGCAGAACCCCGTTCCCGGCCAGCACGATGAGCAACCACACGGAAGGTCCGGAGCACCTGCTGAAGCACCTGGCCGCCCGCGAGCGGCGCATCGTGGAGGCGGTGCTGCACCGCCGCAGCGTGGCCCGCGACGTACACCAGGACTACCTGGACCAGCGCACCTTCGGCGAGCGGATGGCGGACCGCATCGCCGCGTTCGGCGGGTCGTGGCCGTTCATCGGCCTGTTCGCGCTGTTCCTGGCCGTCTGGATCGTGCTGAACTCCGTGCCGCGGAAAGAGGCGTTCGATCCGTATCCCTACATCCTGCTGAACCTGCTGCTCTCCACGCTGGCCGCCCTGCAGGCGCCGGTGATCATGATGTCGCAGAACCGGCAGGCCACGCGCGACCGGATGAACGCCGCCCACGACTACGAGGTGAACCTCAAGGCCGAGGTGGAGATCCGCGCCCTGCACGACAAGCTCGACGCGCTGCGCGAGGCGGACTGGGCGGAGCTGGTGCGGCTGCAGCAGGTGCAGATCCAGATGCTGGAGCGCCTGCTGGCCGCCGCGGGCGGCAAGGGAGCGGCGCCGTGATCCCGTACCTGCTGGACCTGCTGGGGGTGGGGGTGTTCGCCGTCAGCGGGGCGCTGGCGGCCGGGCGCAAGAGCCTGGACCTGCTGGGCGTGGTGGTGATCGCCGTGGTCACGGCGGTGGGCGGCGGCACGCTGCGCGACCTGCTGCTGGACCGGCACCCCATCTTCTGGATCGCCGACCCGCTGTACGTCATCGTGATGGCCGGCGCCGCGCTGGCCACCGTGGCGTGGACGCGCCGCTTTCGGCCGCCGCGCAACACGCTGGTGATCGCGGACGCGCTGGGGCTGGCGCTGTTCAGCATCTCCGGCGCGCAGGTGGCGCAGCAGGCGGGGCTCTCCGCGCCCATCGTCGTCATCATGGGGACGATGACGGGCACCGCGGGCGGCATCGTGCGCGACGTGCTGACCAACGAGATCCCCATGATCCTGCGCCCGGTGATGGAGCTCTACGCCACCGCCGCCATCGCCGGGATCGCGCTGTACCTGGCGCTGGAGGCGCTGGGCGTGCCGCGCGGGCCCGCCGCGATCGCCGGCATGGTCGCCATCGCCGCCCTGCGCATCGCCGCGATCCGCACGAACCTCAAGCTCCCGGTATTCAGCCTTCCGCCGGAGAAGGGCGAGCAGGGGTAGACCCGCTCGCAGAGGCGCGGCGACACGAGCACGTCCCTGCTCCTCTGATACGAATCCGGAAAAACGACGGGGAAACGTACAGAGGGGCAGAGAAAAGCCAGAGGAACAGAGGAACGGCACATCATCCTCCGTTCCTCTGGCCGCTCTCTGTACCCTCTGTACCCCGATGCTTTTGCCGGATCTGGTACGATGACGATGGGGACCTGGCGGAGGGCTACTGCTCCACCGCCAGCGGGGCCGTGGAGAAGACCGGGTGCTCGGCACGGGAGACGCTCGCCGTGAGGTCCGCGAAGTCGTGCGCGACCACCTCTTCCATCGCCACCGCGAAGCTCTCGCGCACCGGGGGCGCGGACGCGGCGAAGCGCAGGGTGAGCACCGCACCGTCCGGAACGCCGCCGGGCGCCGCCCCGGCAAAGCGCACCCGGCCCGGCTCCACCTCGTTCCACGCCCCCGCGACGCCGGCGGGGAGCTGCGCGCCGCGCAGGCGCAGGACCGAAGCGTCGTAGCGCAGCTCGCCCTGGTAGCTGGCGACCCGTCCCTGCACCTGGACGCGCCGCAGGTGCAGCTCCACCTGCGCGCCGCCCTCCGCCGCGGCCACCACCAGCACGGGGTGGATCCCCGGTTCCAGCCCCCCCAGCGGGTCGGGCGTCTGCGACGCCGCCGGCTGCCGTTCGCACGCGGCCAGCGCCGCGCTCACCAGGAGCGCCGCGGCGCCCCGCTTCCATGCTGCATGCTTCATCGTTGGATCCCCGTCGAATCGTGGTCGATGCGCGCCGCACCCGCGGCGCGCGGTGATTCCATCCCGCGGTGCTCCCCGGTCACGGGACCACGCGCACCCGCCCGGCGACCACCACCGGGGCCGGGTACGCGGTGAAGCCCGTGGAGGCGGGGCTGGCCGTGTACAGCAGCGTGAGCGCGGTGCGCAGCCCGGGCGGCGCGCCGGCCGCCACGCGCAGCCGCAGCGTGACCAGGGTGAGCCGCGGCGCACCCTGCGGCGCCGTCTCCGCGAACGCCGCCCGCACCACCCCCGCCGACGGCGAGAACACCTCCAGCGCCCCCCGCGCGCCCGGCGTGTGCGTCACGAAGGAGAGCACCGCCGGGTCGTAGCGCACCTCGAACTGCAGCGCGCCCAGGTCGCCGCCCGCGCTCACCCGCGACAGGTCCAGCGTCACCGGCACGTCCACCGTCTCGCCGGCGCGGGCGTCCGCCAGGATGGCGCCCCCGGCGAAGGCGGTGGAGAGCAGCGACGTGCTCCCCAGCACGGCGATGGTCGCCGTGTCGCGCGCCTCGTTCACCTGCGCGACCGCGCGGTACACCCCCGGTGCCGCGGCCGACGCCGTTCCGTCCGCCGCCACCGTCAGCGCGCCGTTCAGCGAGGTCCAGCTCACGGTGGGGAAGAGCACCCGCGTGCCGTCCGCCGTGAACGCCTGCGCCTGCAGTGCCGTCGGCTCGTTCACGCCCGCCGCCGCGAAGCGGGGCGAGACCTCCACCCGGGCGACGGCGGGCACGTGCACCGTCACCACCGCCGTGTCCGCCTTCGCCTCCACCGTGGCGACCACGCGGGCCTGACCCACCGCCACCGCCAGCACCTCGCCCGCGGGGCTGACGGTGGCGACGGCGGGGTCCAGCGCCGTCCAGGCGACGGCGCGGTCGGTGAGCACCCCGCCCGCGGCGTCGCGGGCCGTGGCGGTGAGCCGGCGCGTCTGCGTGGCCTGCAGCGTGGCCGTGTCGGGCGACACGACCACGGAGGCGACCGGCGCGGGGGTGACGGAGACCTGCATCGAGCCCTCCACGCCGCCGGCGGCCGCGCGGATGGTCGCCGTCCCCACGCTCACGCCGGTCACCAGCCCCGACGCGCTGACGGTGGCGATCCCTTCGGCCGTGCTGGACCAGGTGACGGCGGCGTTCACGGCGCGCCCGGAAGCGTCCTTCGGCGCGGCGCTGAGCTGCAGCGTGCCTCCCGCGGCCACGGACGACGCGGGGGCGGTCACCGTGACCGTGGCGACGGGATCGCTTCCCGTGGGCGGCCCGCCGCCGCCGCCCTCGCACGCGGCCAGAGCCAGGAGCGCGGCCGCGACGGCGCCGCGCATCGGGTGGACGGGTCGGCGGCTCATCGGCGGCCTCCCACGCAGAAGGCCGAGACGTCCTTCCCCACCACCCTGGACAGGATGATCAGCGCGTCGACGGCGGTGACCTCGCCGTCGCAGTTGGCGTCGCCGCGCACGGCCACGCTCCACCCCTCGGGGAGCGGCCTCCCCACCACGTACGAGAGCACGCCCAGCGCGTCGGCGCTGGTGATCTGCCCGTCGCGGCTGGGGTCGCCCACCAGCGCGTCGTGCCGGGCGGGGGTGTCGGCCAGCGGCATCTTCCAGGTCATGAACGCGCCGCCGGTGCCGTACAGCACGCTGTCGCCCAGGACGAAGGAGTTGGCGTCGCCGGGCGGCCACAGCCGGTCCAGGAGGTTGGCCTGGTCGTCCATCACGTTCACCTCGCCGTAGTAGCCCGGCGCATACAGCCAGCCGCTCTCGCCGAACTGCAGGTCCCAGATGGTCAGGTACCCGGAGGGCAGCGCCCCGCGGTCCTGGTCCTGGCCCGTCTCCGCGTTCACCCGCCGCAGCCGGTTGCGGTTCGCGTAGTAGATCCACCCCTCGCGAACGGCGATGGCCGTCTCGTCCCCGATCCCCGACACCAGGGTGCTCACCTGGCCCCCCGGCGAACGGCGCAGGATGGAGCCGCCGGCGGACACGAACATCGTTCCGTCGGGGAGCACCTCGATGTCCAGCGGCGCCGCGGGCGTGGTGAACAGGGTGGTGACCTGCCCCTGCGGGGTGACGCGCAGGACGCGCGGGACGGTGCGGTCCGCCACGTACAGCATGCTGTCGGGACCGAAGGCGATCCCGCCCAGGTACATCTCCAGCCCGGTGACCCAGGGCGTCCACGCACCGGTCTCCGGGTCCATGCGCACCAGCACACGGTCGCCCACCACCACCAGCATTCCGTCGGGCGCCAGGGCCACGCTGGACATCTGCGTGTAGACGGTGGTGTCCAGCACCACACCCCGCCGGTCGCTCAGGCGCAGCAGCGCCCGGTACCAGGTGGAGCCGTTCCACACGTCGCCGGGAAAGTCCAGCGAGAAGGTGCCGTCGTACCCGCCCGGCGGCAGCGTTCCCGGCGTGGCCGTCATCCGCACCGTGACCGGGGGCCCGTTGGGGCCGTGGACGGTGCCCCCCGGCCGGTCGGGGGTGAGCCAGGCGCCGGCGCTGTCCAGGTTCACGGCGAACGAGGCGCTGGACACGCCCACGTTGCGTACCTCGAAGTCGCCGACGGTGAACGGGGCGCTCCCCTCGACGGCGTTCACGTACAGGTCCGGCCCGGTGCTCACCAGCACGGGTCCGGCGCGCCGCGTGTGCAGCGCGTAGGTGCACGGGCAGCCGTAGAAGTTCGACTGCGGGCCGTCGGCCACCAGCACGGTCCAGGTGCCCGAGCGCGGGACGGGAATGCGGGGCGCGATCTCGGCGCTGCCGCCCACGCGGTAGCCGGGACGGGTGACGCGCGGGCTGGCGCCCACCACCTCGCCCCGGTCGTCGCGGATGGTGAGCGAGATGGCGATCCAGTACCGGGACCGGTTGAACGCGCCGACGTCCACGGTGTCGCCGGCGGTCACCGCCAGCCGCACGGTGTCGACTTCCGTCGCCGTGGAGATGACGCCGCGCACGCTGTCGCCCACGGCCAGCTGGCCGTGGGCCGGCGCGGCGAGGCCGGCCGCGAGCGCGGCCAGCAGCAGGGGGAGTGCCGTCCGGCGGCCGGGGGGCCGGAATGCGAAGGAGCTCTGCATAAAGGGGTGATCGGAAAGAGGGGAAGGAATGGCGGATGTCCGGCCGGAGACCGCCTCCGCAGTAATTGTCCCATTCAGCACGGCGCGTGCCTGCCGGTGCCCGGCAGCGGAACCGGTGTTATCCCATTGTTTTAGGCGGATCGCCGCTGCTGCGCGGTCGGGGCGGGGGCGTATCTCACCGGGGCGGCCGGGCCCCAGCTGTTCCAGCCGGGGGACAGCCCCGGCGCCGCTCATTGCGCCGCGAGCCGGCGCGCGGAGGGCACACAGAACTAGACGGACGCGGCTTCACCATCTCCCACCTTCCCCCTTCCCGGGCGGCGGCTACGGCCCGAGCGTCAGCCCGTGTGCGGCGACTGTGCGGCACGGGCTACCACTGCGCGGCGGGGAGACGGCGAATGGCAGGGCAGTCGTCAGCGCACCGGGATCTCCTGACGCCGTCTGTCGGTCGCCGGGATCGCCGGCTCGGCCGCCCTCACCGCCCCGCGCTTCGCCGACATCCTCACCAGCCTCGAGTTCCCGTCGTCAGCCCGCCGGAGAAGGGCGGTAGATGTGTTTCGTGCAGCAGGCAGGGCGCACCGTCCAGATCTTTTCTTGACGCCAGTCGTGCGTCCCTGTTATCCATCCTCCTTGCGCCGGAGTTGTCGCCCACTGGGTAATCCTTGTCGAAAAAATCGGAAGGGAAAAAGGAGGGATTGATGGAGGAAGGACACAAGAAAGTCGCGCTCTTCGTTGACTTCGACAACATCTTTCTCGGGCTTCGCGAAACCTCGCGAGAGGCCGCGGAGGCGTTCGCGACCAAGCCCCAGACATGGCTGCGCTGGATCGAGCAGGGCATGGGCAACGGCTCGGATGCCGACGCAGGCACCGGCCGGCGCATCCTCATCCGCCGCTGCTACCTCAACCCGGACACCTTCGGCAAGTATCGCGGCTACTTCACGCGGAGCGGTTTTGCCGTCGTCGACTGCCCATCCCTCACCAGCCGGGGAAAGAACAGCAGCGACATCGTGATGGTGATGGACATCC
>DATAAG010000632.1:0-2301 GCA_036260235.1 Longimicrobium sp. | reverse complement strand
AAAGAACCTCGATCGGTTGAGCGGGCGAGGTGCGTCTTTCCGGGCTGTGGTGCGGGCAGATGGTCCTCGAGATCGCGCATCAGGGGGTCCGGACGGCTTGCTCCAGCGCGCTCCGGAGACGATCCGGCGCACCGCATCCCTTCGCAAAAAAATTCTCATGGCCCCCTGCCGCGCTTCCATCCCTCTGCCGTTTCCGACAGCCCACGCCGGCTCGTGCCTCGTCGGCCGGCGCGCCATGCCGTCGGCTGACATGAGGAGGGCCGTGGGAGCAGAGGAAACGGCACGAGAAAACTCCGTTGACTCTGCTGACTCTGTGTGAGGCCTGTTCTTTTTGCGGATGCGGTATCAGCCCGCCGGCGCCGGCATGCGTGCGTACCAGGAGAGGGCCTCCCGCAGCCCCTGCGCCACGGAGTACGCGGGCTCGTAGCCCAGCAGCGCGCGGATGCGGGAAAGGTCCGCCTGCGAATGCCGCACGTCGCCGGGGCGGAAGGGGCCGTACCGCGGCTCGATCGCCGCCGCCCGCGGCTCCACCTCCGCCACGACGCCGCGGATCAGCCGGAACAGCTCGTTGAGCGTGGTGCGCCGGCCCAGCGCCACGTTGTAGACGGCGCCCGGGAGCTCCGCGTCCACGCAGGCGGCCAGCAGGTTGGCCTGCACCACGTCCGCCACGTAGCAGAAGTCGCGGCTGGTCTCGCCGTCGCCGTGGATGGTGCAGGGGCGGCCGGCCAGCAGCTCCGCCACCCAGCGGGGGATGACGGCGGCGTACTCGCCGTGGGGGTCCTGCCGGCGCCCGAAGACGTTGAAATAGCGCAGCCCCACGCACCGCACGCCGTAGGCGCGCTCGAAGACGCCCGCGTACAGCTCGTTGGCGTGCTTGGTCACCGCGTACGGCGAGAGCGGGCGGCCGATGCGGTCTTCCACCGCCGGCACCGCCTCGCAGTCGCCGTAGGTGGCGCTGGAGGCGGCGTAGACGAAGCGCCGCACCCCCGCGTCGCGCGCGGCGAGCAGGACGTTCAGAAAGCCGGTGAGGTTGGCCTCGTGCGTCTCCAGCGGGTCGTGGACGGAGCGCGGCACCGAGCCGATGGCCGCCTGGTGCAGGACGTAGTCCGCCCCCGCGCAGGCGGCGGCGCAGGTCCCGGGATCGCGGACGTCGCCGTCGATGAAGCGGAAGCCCGTCCAGGCGGCGTCGCCCACGCCCTGCCGCACGTCGTCCAGGTTGCGCGCGTAGCCGGTCGCCAGGCTGTCGAGCCCCACCACCCGCTGCCCCAGCCGCAGCAGCTCCTCCGCCAGGCTGGACCCGATGAAGCCCGCGCACCCGGTCACCAGCCAGGTGCACGGCGTGCCGCGCAGCGCGGCCCGCACCTCGTCGTAGCGGCTCATCCGCCGTTCCCTTCCGCGGCGCGGGCGCGGCGCACCCCCTGCGCCGCCCAAGCCGCCGCCCCGGCGCCGATCACCGTGGCCACCCCCAGCCGGCCCGCGCGCCACGCCAGCAGGGGGAGCCGCGCCAGGCGGCCGTTCCCGCGCGCCGCCGCGGAGCCCGGGGGAAGCGGGTCCCCGCGGAGCCCCGCCCAGCAGTCGCGGTAGTCGCCCGGCGGGCCCATGAGCGCGAAGGTGGTGCGGGAAACCTCCCGGCGCATCCTGCGCGAGAGCGGAAGCACCGACAGCCGGTGCAGCAGGACGCAGCGCGCCGCCGACTCCCGGGGAAAGCGGTCCTCCACCGCCTCCGCCTCCGCGACCCCGCAGGCCATCCGCAGCAGCGAGAGCAGCACCGGCGCCAGGCGGTGCGCCCGCGCCTGCGCCAGCACCGCCTCGCGCTCCGCCTCACCGCACTCCGTCCACGCCCGCGCCACCAGCGCCAGGTCGCGCAGGCTGCCGCGGCGCTCCGGGTGGCTGGCGGTGGAGTGGATCACCAGGTACCACAGGTGGTCGGCGGGGGCCAGCCGCCGCAGCCCCCGCGTCCCCAGGGCCCGGGACCGGTCGATCAGCGTCCGCGGGTCCGGCATGTCGTTCAGGAAGCGGTGCACCTCCACCGGAATGCCGCCGGGCGCGTCCCGCTGGGGGATGTGGTGCCCGCCCGCGCCCTCGCCCGGCAGCGCCGCGGCGCCGCCGTACCCGCGGCTCTCCTGCAGGAACCCGCCCAGCTCCGCCGCGGTCTCGCGCGGCACCAGCACGTCCAGGTCCGCCATCCCCACCGGCGGCTCGCCGGTGACCGCGGCCACCCCGCCCTTGAGCACCACCAGCGGCACCCCGCGCTCCGCCGCCCACTCCGCGAGCTCCACCAGCTGCGCGCGCGCCGCCAGC
>DATAAG010000631.1:0-8150 GCA_036260235.1 Longimicrobium sp. | reverse complement strand
CTGCGGGCGCTCTCGCGGCGCGAGGGCGCGACGCTGTTCATGACGACGCTGGCCGCCTGGCAGGTGCTGCTGGCTCGTTACGCGGGTCAGGAGGACGTGGTCGTCGGCAGCCCCATCTCCGGGCGCAACCGCCAGGAGGTGGAGGGGCTGATCGGCTTCTTCGTCAACATGCTTGCCCTGCGGGCCGACCTGGCGGGCGATCCCACCTGGACCGAGCTACTGGGGCGGACACGCGCCACGGCGCTGGGCGCCTTCGACCACCAGGAGTTGCCCTTCGAGCGCCTGGTGGAGGAGCTGGGCGTCGAGCGGAGCCTGACGCACACCCCCGTCTTCCAGGTCACCTTCGCTCTCCAGAGGTCCGGCGCGGAAGGCCAGCTGTCATTGGGCGACCTGGAGCTGGCGCCCTTCGGGAGCGGCGCGGGCGTGGCGAAGTTCGACCTGGAGCTGGCGCTCGCGGACGAGCCGGAGTCGCTCGCGGGGACGCTGGTCTACAAGGGAGCGCTGTTCGAGGCGGAGACGATCGCGCGGATGGCGGGGCACCTGGAGGTGCTGCTGGAGGCCATGGCGGCAGAGCCGCGGCGGCGTCTCCGGGAGGTGTCGCTGCTGCGCAGGGTGGAACGCGCGCAGGTGCTGGAGGCTTGGAACGCTACGCCCGCCGCTTTCCCGCAGGCCTGCGTCCACGAGCTCTTCGCCGAGCAGGCTGCCTGTACGCCCAACGCGGTGGCGATCGTCTCCGGGAGTGCCTCGCTCACCTACGCGGAGCTGGAACGGCGCGCCAACCGCCTCGCGCACCATCTGCGGCGCCGCGGCGTAGGCCCCGAGGCGCGTGTGGCGGTCTGCGCCGAGCGCTCGGCGGAGCTGGTCGTCGCGCTGCTGGCCGTGCTCAAGTCCGGCGGCGCGTACGTGCCCGTCGACCCCGCCTACCCGGCAGAGCGCCTCGCCTACTTGCTGGAAGACTCGGGCTGCGCGGCCGTCCTGGTGCAGGAGCACCTGCGCCAGCTGCTGGGCGACGCCACGGTGGAGGTGCTGGGGCTTGAGAGTGCGTTGGCGGAGACCGGGGGCGGGGATGCCGCGCCGGGGGTGGAGGTGGATCCGCAGAACGCGGCGTACGTGATCTACACCTCGGGTTCCACGGGACGGCCCAAGGGCGTCGTGGTCACGCACGGCAACGTCACGCGCCTGTTCGCGGCCACGCAGCCGTGGTTCGGCTTCGGCGCTGAAGACGTGTGGACGCTGTTCCACTCGTACGCCTTCGACTTCTCGGTGTGGGAGATCTGGGGCGCGCTCCTCCATGGGGGGCGCCTGGTGGTAGTGCCCTGGCAGACGAGCCGCGACCCGGAGGCGTTCCACGACCTGCTGGCTCGCGAGCGCGTGACGGTGCTGAACCAGACGCCGTCCGCTTTCCGCCAGCTGGACGCGGCGGACGAGCAGATTGGAGACGCTGCGGAGCTGGCGCTGCGGTGGGTGGTCTTCGGGGGCGAGGCGCTGGAGCCGGGGAGTCTGCGGGGGTGGATGGGGCGGCACGGGGAGGAGTCGCCGCGCCTGGTGAACATGTACGGAATCACGGAGACGACGGTCCACGTGACGTACCGGTTGCTGGGGTGGGCGGACGTGGAGGCGGGGGATGGGAGCCCGGTCGGGGAGCCGATCCCGGACCTGGGGGTGCGGGTGCTGGACCGGTGGGGGAGCCCGGTTCCGGTAGGGGTGCCGGGGGAGCTGTACGTGGCGGGCGCGGGGGTGTCGCGCGGGTACCTGGGGCGTCCGGAGCTGACGGCGGAGCGCTTCGTCCCGGACGCGTTCGGGGGCGAGCCGGGAGCGCGGCTGTACCGGAGCGGAGACCGTGCGCGGTGGCTGGCCGCAGGGGAGCTGGAGTACCTGGGGCGGCTCGACCACCAGGTCAAGATCCGCGGCTTCCGCATCGAGCCTGGAGAGATCGAAGCGGCGCTGCTGGGCGTGGAGGGGGTGCGGGAAGCGGTGGTGCTGGTGCGGGAGGACGCGCCGGGCTCCGCAGGGCCGCGGCTGGTGGCGTACGTGGCGCCGGCGGCGGGCGCGGAGGTCACGGCGGCGGAGCTGCGGGCGCGGCTGCACGAGCGCCTGCCGGAGCACATGGTGCCGGAGGCGTTCGTGGTGCTGGAGCGGCTGCCGCTGAACGCCAACGGCAAGGTGGACCGGCGGGCTCTCCCCGCGCCCGAGCGGAGCGGCGGAGGCCGCGAGGGCGGCGCTCCGCTCACCGCGGCCGAGCGCGCGGTGGCGGCCATCTGGGAGGAAGTCCTGGGCGTGTCGCACATCGGCGTCGGCGACAACTTCTTCGACCTGGGCGGGCACTCCCTCCTCCTGGTCCAGGTCCACTCCCGCCTGCAGGAGCGCTTCCCCGACCGGGTCGCGCTGGTAGACCTGTTCACCCACCGCACGCTGGGCGCGCTCGCCGCGCAGCTGGGCAGCCGTGCGGCGCCCGGGGTGCCGAAGCCGCCCAGGGTGGCCAGGGAACCGGACGCCCCGCCGGTGCATGAGGCGAAAGGGCCGGAGGCGGCGCGGGCCGAGGAAGCTCCGGAAGCGCCGCGAGCGGAAGTGCCGGAGCCGCGGGAAGCGCCGGCCGGGCGGAGCCACGAGCGCGCCGAGGAGCGCCGCGCCCGCACCCGGCAGTACAGGGCCGCCCGGTCCGGGCGCGAAGCCGAAACCCACCCGTTCGAGTCAGGAATGAACGGCCAAACCGGATCCCCCGGCGGACAGGACGTGGCCATCATCGGGATGGCGGGACGCTTCCCGGGGGCGCGCGACATCGACGAGTTCTGGCGAAACCTCCGCTCCGGCACCCGCTCCCTCCGCCGCCTCGGCGACGAAGAGCTCAGGGCCGCCGGGGTCTCGCGCCGCGAGCGCGCCGCTCCAAGCTACGTCCCCGTCTCGGGGGTGGTGGAGGGCGCGGAGCTGTTCGACGCCGCCTTCTTCGGCTTCACCCCGCGCGAGGCCCTGGTGATGAACCCGCAGCAGCGCCTCTTCCTGGAGTGCGCCTGGGAGGCGCTGGAGCGGGCGGGCTACGCGTCGCGGGAGTACGCCGGCCGCATCGGGGTGTACGCCTCCGAGGGCCAGAACCGCTACATGCTCGACGTGCTCTCGCAGCGTGCGCTGGTGCGGGCGGTGGGCGGGCTCCAGGTGGTCCTGTCGAACTCCCTCTCGGTGGCGACGCTCACCTCGTTCAAGCTGGGGCTGGAGGGCCCCAGCCTGAACGTGCAGACGGCGTGCTCCTCGTCCCTGGTCGCCGTCCACCTGGCGTGCCAGGGCCTGCTCTGCGGGGAAACGGACGTGGCGCTGGCGGGCGGGGTGCGGATCAGCGTTCCGCAGGGTCGCGGCTACCGCTACCAGCCAGGAGGCATCCTGTCGCCCACGGGGGAGTGCAACCCCTTCGACGCCGATGCGCGCGGCTCGGTGGCGGGGAGCGGGGTGGGGGCGGTGGTGCTGAAGCGGCTGGAGGACGCGCTGGCCGACGGGGACCTCGTCCACGCCGTGATCCGCGGCTCGGCGGTGAACAACGACGGGGACCGCAAGGTGGGCTTCACGGCGCCGCGCTGGGAAGGGCAGGCGGCGGTGATCTCGGAGGCCCTGGCGATGGCGAGGGTGGAGCCGGGAGACGTCTCGTACGTGGAGGCGCACGGCTCCGGCACCGAGGTGGGCGACCCCATCGAGGTGGCCGCGCTGGTCGCCGCCTTCGGGGAGGGGAAGAAGGGGACGTGCGCGCTGGGGGCGGTGAAGTCCGGCATCGGGCACCTGGACGCAGCGGCCGGAGTGGTGGGGCTCATCAAGACGGTGCTGGCGCTGCAGAACGAGGAGATCCCTCCGTCGCCGTACTTCCGCAGGCCCAACCCGCGGATCGACTTCGACCGCTCACCCTTCTACGTCAACCCCGACCTGCGCCCCTGGGCGCCTGGCGGGAGGCCCCGCATCGCGGGGGTCAGCTCGTTCGGCATGGGCGGGACCAACGCGCACGTGGTGCTGGAGGAGGCGCCGCAGGCGGCGCCGTCCGGTCCGTCGCGGCCATGGCAGCTCCTGGTGCTGAGCGCCCGCACCCCCGCCGCGCTGGAAGCGGCCACCGACCGCCTCGCCGCGCACCTCCGCGAGCACCCGGAGCAGAAGCTGGCCGACGTGGCGCACACGCTACGCGTGGGACGGCGGCGCTTCAAGCAGCGGCGCGTGCTCGAAGGAGCCCAGGAGCGCGAAGGGCGCCCGGTGGCGTTCCTCTTCCCCGGTGTGGGCGACCACTACGTGCAGATGGCGCGCGGGCTGTACGAGGCGGAGCCGGTCTTCCGCGACGAGGTGGATCGCTGCGCCCGGATCCTCGGCGTGCACACCCGGAGCGACGTGCGCGAATGGCTCTTCCCCGGAGACCCCGCCCCGGAGCAGGCCGCCGGCGGCGCGCCGGTGGAGGCGGGCGGGTCCACCGACCTTCGCGGCATGCTCGGCCGGGCGGCGGCCGGCGACCCGCTCGGGCGCACGGAGCGGGCGCACCCGGCGGTTTTCGTGGTGGAGTACGCGCTGGCGCGGCTGTGGATGAGCTGGGGCGTGCAGCCGGAGTCGATGATCGGGCACTCGCTGGGCGAGTACGTCGTCGCCACGGTGGCGGGCGTCTTCCGGCTGGAGGACGCGCTGGCACTGCTCGCCGAGCGGGCACGGCTGATCTCCGGGCTCCCGGCCGGCGCCATGCTCGCCGTGCCGATGGATCCGGCCGCCCTCGGGCCGCGGCTGCGCGACGGGCTGGCGCTTGCCGCGCACAATGCGTCGGGCCTGTGCACCGTGTCGGGCCCGGTGGAGTCCGTCGCCGCCCTGGAGGCGGAGCTGGTGGAGGAAGGGGTGGCGTGCCGGCGGCTGGTCGCGGAGCACGCCTTCCACTCCGCGGAGATGGAGCCGGTGGCCGAGCGCCTGGCCGAGCGGCTGCGCGCCATGCGGCTGGCGGAGCCGGAGATCCCGTTCGTCTCCAACGTGACGGGGACGTGGATCCGCCCGGAGGAAGCCACGGACCCGGAGTACTGGACACGGCACCTGTGCGGCACGGTTCGCTTCGCGGAGGGGATGAGAGAGCTGCTGCTGGACGGGAGCAGGGTGCTGCTGGAGGTGGGGCCGGGGCGCACGCTGGGGACGTTCGCGCTGCACGGCGGAGCGGCGGAGGCGGCGGTGTTCGCCTCGCTGCGTCACGCCTACACGCGGCAGTCAGACCAGGGGTACCTGCTGGAGACGCTGGGGAGGCTGTGGATCGCGGGGGTGCGGATCGACTGGGACGGGTTCACGGCCGGAGAGCGCCGACGTCGCGCGCTGCTGCCGACGTACCCGTTCGAGCGGCAGCCGTACTGGGTGGAGCGCCGGCCCCGCCGGCGCGGCGCGCCACGGCCCGCCGCGTCGGCGGCCGGCAACGATTCGCCCGGCGCGGACCCGGTCCCGCGGGCCCCCGCCGTCACCGCCCCGCCCGCCGCCGCCCCCGGGAAGCTGTCGGGGCTGCAGCCGCGGCCGGAGACGGGCACCCGCTACGTCGCGCCCGCCGGGGAGCTGGAGGAGCGGATGGCGGAGCTGTGGCAGGACCTGCTCGGCTTCGAGCGCATCGGGGCGCACGACGACTTCTTCTCGCTCGGCGGCCACTCGCTGATGGCCACACAGCTGATCATGCGCGTGCAAGGCGAGTTCCGCGTGGACGTGTCGCTGGACACCGTGTTCGAGGTCCCGACCGTGGCCGGGATGGCGCAGCGGGTGGCCGCGCTCCGCGACGACGTGGACGCGGCGGGGCCCGCCGCGATCCGTCCGGTACCGCGCACGGGGCCCCTGCCGCTCTCCTACGGCCAGGAGCGCATCTGGGCGCTGGACCGTCTGGAGCCCGGCAACCCGATGTACAACGTGCCGATGTCGGGCTGGCTGCGGGGACCGCTGGACATGGGCACCGCAAAGCGGGCGCTCGCGGAGATCGTCCGCAGGCACGAGGTCTACCGCACCGTCTACACCGAGGTCGACGGTGTCTCCGTGCAGATCGTGCGTCCGCACCTCGACGTCCCCCTCCCGGTCGACGACTTCTCCGGCATACCGGAAGCGGACCGCATGGCCACCATCCGCAGGAGGCACGACGAGGAGGCGCGGTGTCCCACGGACCTGGCCACCGGCCCCGTCATGCGGGCCCGGCTCCTCCGCTTCGAGCCCGAACTGCACGCTCTCCTGATCACGGCCCACCACATCGTCACGGACGGCTGGTCCGAGGGGCTGTTCCTCTACGAGCTGAGCGTGCTGTACCAGGCATTCGCCGCCGGCAGGCCCTCGCCGCTCCCGGAGCTCCCCATCCAGTACGCGGACTACGCGGTCTGGCAGCGGGAGCAGCTTTCCGGCGAGCGCCTGCAGCAGCACCTGGCCTTTTGGCGGGAGAGCCTGCGCGGAGTGCCCCCGGTACTGGAGCTCCCCACCGACCGGCCCCGCCCGCCGGTGCAGAGCTACCGGGGCGGGAAGCGCGGCATCGAGCTGAGCGCCGAACTGGTGGAGCGCGTCCGTGCCCTGGCGCGGCGCGAGCGCACGACCTTCCACCTGGTGCTGGTGGCCGCCTTCCAGGCGCTCTGCTTCCGCTACACGGGGCAGGAGGACTTCGCCATGGGCTCCCTGGCCGCCAGCCGCCCGCGGCCGGAGACGCAGCTCCTGCTCGGCTACTTCCTCAACACCATTCCCGTCCGCGCCCGCCCCTCCGCCCGGCTCCGCTTCGACGAGGTGCTGGGGCAGGTGAGGATGTTCATGGCCGGGGCCTACCCGCACGCGGAGCTGCCGCTGCAGATGATCCTGGACGAGGTGCGGCCGGAGCGCGATCCCAGCCGCAACCCGCTGATCCAGGTGATGCTGGGGATCCAGGCTCCCGGCGACTACGGTCCGCCACCGGAAGACTCCTCGGGCCTTTCCATGTACCCGCTGGGGGGCGGCGCCATCCCCACGGGCGACAGCAGCACCGCCAAGTTCGACATGTTGCTGCAGGTCACGGAGGGGGATGCCCTCGCCACCCCGGCCGTGGCCGAGTACAACAGCGACCTGTTCGACCTCGCCACCGTGGACCGCTTCCTGGACCACTTCCGCGTGCTCCTGGAAGCCGCCGTGGACGCGCCGGATACGCCGCTCGCGCAGATCCCGCTGCTGCTCGAGGGGGAGCGCCGTCAGCTCCTGGACGACTGGGCGACCGCCGCTGCGCTGCCGCCCGAGCGGCGCAGCCTGCACACGGCCTTCGCGGCGCAGGCGGCGCGCACCCCCGACGCCACGGCCGTGGTGGGAGGGACGGAGCGGGTGAGCTACGCCGGCCTCGAAGCCCGGGCGAACCGGGTGGCCGCGGCCCTGCGCCGCGTGGGCGTGGGCCCGGAGACGCGGGTGGGGGTGTTCCTGGAGCGCACCCCGGAGCTGGTGGCCGCCCTGCTGGGCGTGCTGAAGACGGGTGCGGCGTACGTGCCGCTGGACCCGGCGTACCCGGCCGCTCGCGTGGCGCTGATGCTGGAGGACTCCGGGGCGGTGGCGGTCGTGACGCAGGACTCGCTGGCGGACCGCCTGCCCGACACGGGCGCGGCGATGCTGCGCGTGGACGGCGACCGGGCGCACATCGACGCGGCAAGCCCCGCGGCGCCCCCCCGCGGCGCGGTCGCCGCGCCGGAGAGCCTGGCTTACGTCATCTACACCTCCGGCACCACCGGGCGACCCAAGGGGGTGGCGGTCCCGCACGGCAGCGTGCTCGCACTGGTGCGCTGGGCCGAGGACGAATTCTCGCCGGCCGAGCTGGCCGGCGTGCTCGCCTCCACCTCGGTGTGCTTCGACATCTCCGTGTTCGAGCTGTTCGTCCCCCTCTGCCTGGGCGGGACCGTGGTGCTGGCCGGGAGCGCGCTGGACCTGCCGGAGATGGACGCGGGCGAGGTCACGCTCATCAATACCGTCCCCACCGCAATGGCGGAGCTGGTGCGCGCGGGGGCGCTGCCGCGCGGGGTCCACGCCGTGAACCTGATCGGGGAGCCGCTGTCGCCGCGCCTGGCGGCGGAGGTCCACGCCCGGGGCCGCGTGCGGCTGCGCAACCTGTACGGCCCCACGGAGGACACGGTGTGCTCCACCTGCGCCCGGATCCCGGCGGGGGCGGCCGTGGTGCCCATCGGGCGGCCGGTGGCGGGGAC
>DATAAG010000630.1:0-8776 GCA_036260235.1 Longimicrobium sp. | reverse complement strand
CTCCGATAGCCAACCGGTGAACCCGCGTGGGAGAGCCGGATGCGGGAAATCCGCACGTCCGGTTCGAGGAGGGGCGTCCAGGGTGGTCCAGTTAACCCACCCTGGCGCCTACTCTACCGTGAGAAAACTCCCTTGCGAATGTGGCTGGCGCAGCGCCAGCCGGTAAGGGTGGAAGGGGGCGGCGCGTGTCCTTGATCAGAGGGGGTTCAGGCGCCGCCCATCAGCTTCGCCATGATGGCCTTCTGCACGTGCAGCCGGTTCTCCGCCTCGTCCCACACGCGCGAGCGCGGACCCTCGATCACCTCGTCGGTCACCTCTTCGCCGCGGTGGGCGGGGAGGCAGTGAAGGAAGATGGCGCGGCCGCTGGCGGAGTCCATCATCTCGTCGGTGATGCAGTAGCCCTGGAAGTCCCGGGCCCGCTTCGCCGCCTCTTCCTCCTGCCCCATGGAGGCCCAGACGTCGGTGTTCACCACGTCCGCCCCCTGCACCGCCTCGCGCGGGTCGTGCGTGGTGACGACGTTCGCGTGGGCGCGGGCCCGCGCCAGGATCTCCGCGTCGGGCTCGTAGCCGGCCGGGTAGGCCAGGCGCAGCTCGAAGCCGAAGCGGTAGGCGGCGTTCAGCCAGGAGTTGGCCATGTTGTTGCCGTCGCCCACCCAGGCCACCTTCACCGCGGACAGGTCGGCGCCGAAGTTCTCCTGCACCGTCAGCAGGTCCGCCATGATCTGGCAGGGGTGGAGGAGGTCGGTGAGGCCGTTGATGACCGGAATCGATCCATATGTCGCGAGATCGACCAGGTCCTGCTGGTCGAAGGTGCGGATCATGATTCCGTCCACGTACCGCGACAGCACCCGCGCCGTGTCCTTGATGGGCTCGCCGCGGCCCAGCTGGATGTCGCGCGACGACAGGAAGAGCGCGTGCCCGCCCAGCTGGTACGCGCCCACCTCGAAGCTCACGCGGGTGCGCGTGCTGCTCTTGGTGAAGATCATGGCGAGCGTCTTGCCCGCCAGGGGGCGGCCGGTGTACTCGCCCGCCTTCATCCGCGCGGCCAGCTCCAGCGTCTGGTACAGCTCGTCTCGCGTGAAGTCGGGGATCTGCAGGAAGTGGCGAACCTGGCGGTCGGTCATGGAAGCCCCGGCTGAATCGTTGTGGAGGGATCGCGGAGCCGCCCGGCGGCGGCGCCGGAATGTAGCACGCGGCCCGCGGGCCAGCCACACCCCCGGAACCCGCAGGCCCGGAGAGAGTACAAGTGGATGAACGACATAGGGTTGCGTGGTCCGGCGGCCGTCCCGGCACCGGGGCCGCGCCTTCCCTTTCCGCTCCTGCGTCCGTACAATTGACGTTCCCGCGCGCGCGTGACGGCGGCCCCGCCGCCACACGGGCGCGCGGCGCGTCTCCGGCCCGCGCCGCAGGCGCCCACCCCGTGTTCCCAGGCCGTACGCCCATGAAGCGCCTTGTCCCCGCATTCCTTCTTCTCGCCGTGGCGGCGGGGGCCTGCGACAGCCCGTCCGGCGGCGGCCCGCGCGTCAACCGGGTGTTCGTCACCCCCCCCACGCACTCGCTGAACGCCGGCGAGACCGTGCAGCTGAGCGCCCAGGCCCGCGACCTCGACAACGAGCTGATCGACGACGCGCAGTTCCAGTGGGCGTCGCTGGAGCAGGACGTGGCATCGGTGACGCAGACCGGGCTGGTGACCGCGCTGAAGACGGGCACCGCCCGCATCGTCGCCACCGCGGACGGCGTGGCCGACACGGCGGTCATCAACGTCATCGGCTCCGCGGCGGAGTGCGAGGCGCCGGGGGCGGGGCTCTCGCTGGGGGTGGGGCAGTCGGTGCAGCGCTCCGGCGCGGCGGCCTCCGTCCTGTGCCTGGAGGGCGGCGCCACGGGGGCGGAGTTCACCATCACGCCCTTCTTCGGCTCGCGCACCAACAGCGCCACCATGGTGCTGCGGGCGGCCCCCGCGGGGGTCACCACCCCCTCCGGGCCGCCCAACCCGTCGCTGGCGCCGTCGCTCTTCCTGGCCCCGGACGACGCGGGCCTTTCCGCCCAGCGCGACGGCGGCTTCCACACGCGGCTCAACGAGCGCGCCCGCGAGCCCCTGGCGCGGCTGGTGCCGGGCGCCCGCGAGGCGTTCCGGCGCCGCGCCGGCGCGCGGCTTTCGCTGCAGCAGCAGTCGCCGGCGCTGGGGACCATCCTGCCGCTGAACGTGAGCCAGGACCCCTGCGAAGACCCGGACACGCGCATCGGCCGGGTGGTGGCGGTGAGCCAGCGCGCGGTGATCGTGGCCGACACCATGAACCCCGCCGGCGGGCTGACCGACGAGGACTACCAGCACGTCGCGGCCACCTTCGACACGCTCATCTACCCGGTGAACGTGGCGGCCTTCGGCGAGCCCGAGGACGTGGACCAGAACGGGCGGGTGGTCATCTTCTACACCCGCGCGGTGAACGAGCTCACCCCCCGCAACGCGGGGTTCATCATCGGCGGCTTCTTCTTCGGCCGCGACCTGTTCCCGCGCACGGCGCAGGGGGCCTTCCGCGAGGGGTGCCCGGGGAGCAACTACGCGGAGATGTTCTACATGCTGGCCGCCGACCCCAGCGGGGCGGTGAACGGCAACGTGCGCACGACGGAGGACGTGCTCACCAGCACCCTGGGCACGGTGGGGCACGAGCTGCAGCACCTGATCAGCGCGTCGCGCCGGCTGTACGTGGTGGAGGGGGTGGGCGGCACGGACTGGAACGAGGACGTGTGGCTGAACGAGGGGCTCAGCCACATCGCCGAGGAGCTGCTCTTCTACCACCGCGGGCAGGTGGCGCCCCGGATGAACCTGGGCGCGTCGATCCTGGCGCAGGGCTCCGCCACGCGCGACGCCTTCATCCTCTTCGGGCAGCAGAACTACCTCCGCTACCTGGAGTACCTGCGCAACCCGGAGACGAACTCGCCGTACGCGGACGACGACGACCTGGGGACGCGCGGCGCCATCTGGGCCTTCCTGCGCTACGCGGCCGACCAGCGCAACGGCAACGACAACCAGCTCTGGTTCAACCTGGTGAACAGCCCGCTGGTGGGGCTGGCCAACCTGCAGGCGCAGCTGGGGACGGACCCCATCCCGCTCTTTCGCGACTTCGCCGTGTCGGCGTACACGGACGACGCGGTGGCGGGCGTGCCGGCCGTCTTCACGCAGCCCAGCTGGAACCACCGCTCGCTGGCGCAGGCCATCAGCAACGGGTACCCGCTGCGGGTGCGACCGCTCAGCACGGGGACGGGGGTGGACGTCACCCTGATCGCCGGGGGCGTCACCCACCTGCGCGCGGCGGTGGCGTCGGGGCGCCGCGGCTCGGTGCTGCTGAGCGCCGGCGGCGCGCCCCTGCCGGAGACGGTGTGGGTGACGGTGGTGAGGACCAGGTGACCCGCGCCCTGCTCCCCCTGGCGCTGGCGGTGCTGGCGGGGTGCCCCCCGCCGGCCCCGCGCGCGCAGGAGCCGGAGCGGCTGACGGGACGGTTGGCGGTGGTGGGCTCCGCGCCCATGAACGTGCGCCTGTCGCTGCGCACCCCGGACGGCCGCGGGGTCTTCCTGGAGGGCCCCGCGGCGGCCGAGCTGCGGGCGCTGGGCGGGGTGGAAGTGGAGGTGGAGGGGCGGATGACGGAGGGCGGCGTCTTCCAGGCCCGCGGCTACCGCATCGTCTCCGTCGACGGGCGGCCGGTGCTGGTGGGGGTGGTGGAGGCGGCGCCCGGGGGCGGGCTGCAGCTGCGGCTGCCGGAGGGCGCCGCGGTGCGGCTGGCCGGCGGGGCGGACCGGCTGCGCGCCGGACAGAAGGTGTGGGTGCAGGGCCCCGAGCAGGCGCAGGGCTCCGTCAGGCAGGTGCAGGTGCAGACCTTCGGCGTGATCGTCCCCTGACGGGGCCGCGCGCCCTCCGCGTTCCAAACCGCCGCGCCCCGCGCGGCCTTCCACGGACTTCCCGGGAACCTTCCATGAAGCGACTTCTGCTCCTTCCCGCCGCCGCCCTGCTGGCGCTCGCCGCCTGCGAAAGCCCCACGAACAGCGATCCCGAGATCGTCTCCGTGCAGGTGATGCCGGGGGACCGCACCCTGGCCGTGGGCGAGACCCTGCCCCTGGAGCTCACCGTCCGCGACGAGGAGGGCGAGTCGCCCTCCGACGAGGACCTGGCGGCGGAGGTGCAGTGGTCCACCGACAACCCGGCGGTGGCCACGGTGAGCACGCAGGGGGTGGTGACGGGCGTGGCGCCCGGGACGGCCACCATCCGCGCGGAGCTGGAGGGGGTCTCCGGCAGCGTGCAGGTGACGGTGGCCGCGGCGCCGCCGGGGTGCGGCGCGGCGGGGGCGGTGCAGTCGCTGCCGGTGGGCGGCGCGCTGCGGCTGAACGGGGTGACGGCGGCCTCGGTGTGCCTGGCCGGCGGCACGGCGGGGTCGGAGTACGTGGCGGTGCCCTTCCACGCCGGCGGGCCGGGGGCGGGGTTCGCCGCCGTGCAGCTCGGCTTCCAGGGGATCATCCCCGTGCTTCCCGGCAGCCCCTCGGTGTCGCCGGCGCTGGCGCTGGCGCAGGGGCGCGGGCTGGACGAGGAGTTCCACCAGCGGCTGCGGTCGCGGGCGGAGCGCGAGCTGGAGCCGTTCGTAGACGAGGCGCTGGCGGCGCGGCGGACGGGGGTGCAGCCCTCCTGGGCGCTGAACCTGCGCTCGCCCACGCTGGGGCAGCAGGTGACGGTGAACACGTCGACGGCGCAGTCGTGCGAGCAGCCCGCCAACCGCACGGGGCGGGTGGTGGCCATCGGGACCAGGTCCATCGTGCTGGCCGACGTCAACAACCCGTCGGGGGGGCTGACGGACGCGGAGTACGCCTCGTTCGCGGCCGGCTTCGACACGCTGGTGTACCCGGCGGTCACGGCGGCCTTCGGCGAGCCGGGCGACGTGGACGAGAACTCCAGGGTGGTGATCTTCTACACCAGCGCGGTGAACGAGCTCACGCCGCGGGGCTCGGGGTCGTACGTGGGCGGCTTCTTCCACCCGCGCGACCTCTTCCCCACCCGCGACCGCGACGGCCTGTCGGCGTGCGCGGCCAGCAACGTGGCGGAGATGTTCTACATGCTGGTGCCGGACCCGTCGGGCTCGGTGAACGGCAACGTCTTCTCGCGCGAGCAGGTGCTGCAGACGTCGCTGGGCACCATCGCCCACGAGTTCCAGCACCTGATCAACGCGTCGCGCCGGCTGTACGAGATCGGCACCACGCACTGGAACGAGGAGACGTGGCTGAACGAGGGGATGAGCCACATCGCCGAGGAGGTGGTGTTCTACCGGGCCTCGGGGCTTTCGCCGCAGCGGAACCTGCGGCAGGCGGAGGTGAGCGCCAGCATGCGGACGCAGCGCGCCTTCCTGGGCTACATGGACCAGAACCTCCGGCGCTACGAGAACTACCTGCGGGACCCGGAGGGCCAGTCGCCGTACGACTCGGGGAACGCGGACGCCAACGACCTGGCCACGCGCGGCGCGGCGTGGGCGTTCCTGCGCTACGCGGCGGACCGCCGGGGCGGCACGGAGTCGGAGCTGTGGCGCACGCTGGTGGACGGCAGCACCATCGGGTTCGCCAACCTGCAGCGCGCGCTGGGCACGGACCCGCGGCCGTGGATCCGCGACTGGACGGTGTCGGTGTTCACGGACGACGTGGTGCCTTCGGTGGAGGCGCGCTACCAGCAGCCCAGCTGGCACTTCCGCTCGTTCTTCGCGGAGTTCCCGCTGCGCACCCGCCGGCTGACGGGGAGCGGCGCGCAGCTGGTGTCGATCAAGAGCGGAAGCGGCGCGTTCTTCCGCTTCGGGGTGGCGCCGGCCACGGTGGCCAGCGTCGCCGGCACCACCGGCGGCGGCCAGCCCCTCACCTCGGCCGTGTACCTGACCATCGTGCGGACGAAGTAGCCCGCCCGGTTGGCGGGATGGAATGACGGAAGCCCCGCCGCGCATCGCCGCGGCGGGGCTTCGTCGCATCCAGCGGGACACCGATTGAAATCGCCGCATCGCCGCAACAACTGCACGCTGTCCGCCTTCGCGGACACCAGCGGCGCGGCCGCTTTTCACTCCATCATACCAGATCCGGAAAAACACCTGTCATTCTGAGGGAGCGCCCGCACCGAACTCACGGATGAGCACGGAGCGGGTGGCGCGACCGAAAGAATCTCCCGCCTCTCGCACCGAGCCCCGCCCCGGACGCAGTCCGGGGAACTCACCGTGACCGTGAGATCCTGCCGCCCAGCGTACAGATTCTTCGGTCGGCGCGGAGGCCCGTGAGCGGTCCGCAAGATCCGTCGGGCGCCTCCCTCAGAATGACAGTTTATCCGAATTCGGTATCACTCCATCACTCCATCACTCCATCACTCCATCACTCCATCACTCCCAGCCCCATCGCCTCCGCGATCAGCTCGTACGACCGCACGCGTGCCTCCCACGCATGCGTCACGGTGACGATCATCAGCTCGTCCGCGCCGCAGCGGGCGGCCACGCGGCGCAGTTCGTCGCGCACCTGGCCGGGGTCGCCGGCGATCATCCGCCCGCCGTCCTCGCCCAGGCGCGGCGGGGTCCAGGTGGAGCCCATCTCCTCCAGCGCCTCTTCCGGCGAGGGAATGCCGCGGTCGCGGCCGTGCACGATGCGCCGCCGCCACAGCTCCAGGCTGGCCGCCAGCCGCTGCGCCTCGTCCTGCGTCTCCGCGCAGATCACGCCCAGCGCCACGCCGGCGGCGGGCTCCGCGCGCCACCGCGACGGGCGAAAGCGCTCGCGGTACTGGCGCACCTGCCAGGCGGGGTCCTCGCCGCTGATGAACTGCGCGAAGGAGAACCCGCACCCCATCTCCGCCGCGTAGAAGGCGCTGCTGCCGCCGGAGCCCAGCAGCCACACCTCCGGCACCGTGGGCGCCCGCGGCATGGCGCGCACGCGGCGCCACGGGTGGTTCTCCTCGAAGCCGTCGCTCAGCCAGCCGACCAGGTCCTCCACCTGCCGGGGAAAGGCGTCGACGTCGATGCGCCCGCGCCCGTACTGCAGCGCCAGCGCGGCGCGCGCGTCGCCGCCCGGCGCCCGGCCGATGCCCAGGTCGATGCGTCCGGGAAAGAGCGTTTCCAGCATCCGGAAGTTCTCCGCCACCTGCAGCGGCGAGTAGTGCGAGAGCAGCACGCCGCCGGAGCCCACGCGGACGTGGCGCGTCACCGAGGCCACGCGCGGGATGAGCACCGCGGGCGAGGAGCCGGCGAACGAGTTGGTGCTGTGGTGCTCGGCCAGCCAGTACCGCGAGTAGCCCAGCCGTTCCGTGATCCGGGCCAGCTCCAGCGTCTCGCGCACGGCGTCGGCCGCGGTGCCCCCGGTACGCACCGGCGACTGGTCCACCACCCCCAGCTTGAGGTCGGGCATCAGCGTGTCGCGTGATCGGATGGATGCGCGTTCAATCCATCACGGGCCGCGCGTGTCCGCAAGGGGACGTGGAGGATGGGCTCTGCGCTAGGGGAAGCAAAACAGATCGTCCTCACACGGAGTCAGCGGAGTGAACGGAGGAAGTGACCTGAGCCCTGTTGACTCTGCTGACTCTGCTGACTCTGCGTGAGGAATTCCTTCGCGGACGCACGTGATGCAGGGGATGCGGGGGGAGACGAGGAGAGGGCGCGGAGGATCCGGAGTCCTCTGCGCCCTCTCTCTTTCCTCCCTCGACCGCCGCCTGAAACCCTTCGCGCTACCTCCCGGCGGGGGTGCGCAGGGAGCGCACGAAGTCGGCGGCGAGGTCCTCGGTGTCCTCGGGGGCGGCGTCCGCGGCGGCGGGCGTCTCCAGGCCGCGCTTGCGGCGGGCCGCGTCCAGCACCGCCTCCGTCTCCATCACCACCGCGCCCATCCCCTTGCGCTGCCCCAGGTCGCGCGCGGTCTCCGCCGCCCGCTCCGCCCGCGGCCAGTCGCGCAGGCTGCTGGCGCCGTGGGCCAGCTCCAGCAGCGCCTGCGGCGCCAGCGGCAGCCGGTCCCACTCGGGCGCGGCGGCCCACACCTGCTCCCACGCCTCGTCGAAGCCCGCGCGGTCCCCCGCCGCCCCCGCCGCGCGCCCCACGTTCCCCGCGCACATGATGCGCTCACTGGGGTCGTGCAGGTGGGGAAGCACCGCCCGGAACACCTCCAGCGCCGGCTCGAAGCGCCCCTGGCTCATCCAGAAGTACGCCACGTCGTGCGCCAGGACGGGGAGCTTGGGGTGCCGGGGTCCGTAAGCCCGGAACGCCATCCGCGCCAGGTCCTGCGCCTCCGCGGGAGGGCTGGTCTCCACGGCGATGGTGAACAGGTCGTGCAGCGCCCGCCCCTGCACGTCGCGCAGGGCGTGGCGGCGCGCCGCGCGCAGCCCGCGGATGTGGAACCGCCGCGCCGCGGGGTAGTTGCCGCGCTGCTTGTACAGGTTGCCCAGCCCCAGGAACGCCTCGGAGTAGCTGAGCCAGTCCTTGGCCTGCCGCCCCAGGCCGATGGCGCGCCGGAACCAGGTCTCCGCCCGCGCGTTCTCGCCCTTCTTGCGCGCGATCTGCCCCACGCGGAACGCCGCCCCGGCGTGCGCGGGCGACGCCAGCGCCGCGGCCGTGGCCAGGGTGACGGCCGTGGCCATCAGCCCCCGCTGCTCCGCCCAGTCCGCCGCCTGCCGGCAGGCGGTCAGCACGTCCTGCTCCTGGGTTCCCGACGGGTCGGAGAGCACCGCCGCGGCGCCGCGCAGCGCGCGCTCCAGCGCCGGGTCCGCGCCCGCCGCCTCCAGCGCCGCCCGGCGCTG
>DATAAG010000629.1:0-3747 GCA_036260235.1 Longimicrobium sp. | reverse complement strand
GGCGCTGCCGGAGCCGGTGTTCGCGTCGGAGGAGGAGAAGTACGTGGCGCCGCGCACCCCCGTGGAGGAGGTGCTGGCGGGGATCTGGGCGGAGGTGCTGGGCGTCGAGCGGCTGGGGGTGCACGACGAGTTCTTCGACCTGGGCGGGCACTCGCTCCTGGCCACGCGGGTGGTGTCGTGGGTCCGCGAGGTGTTCGGCGTGGAGGTGCCGCTGCGGGCGCTCTTCGAGGGACCCACGGTGGCGGAGATGGCCGGGCGCGTGGAGGAGATGCGGCGTGCCGGAGCACCCGCGCTGCCGCCGGTGGTGCCGACCGAGCGCACGGAGCCGCCGCCGCTGTCGTTCGCCCAGGAGCGGCTCTGGTTCATCGACCGGCTGGAGCCGGGAAGCGCCGTCTACAACATCCCCGTGGCATGGCGCCTGGGGGGTGCGCTGGACGAGGCGGCGCTGGAGCGTGCGCTGGGCGAGATCGTCCGGCGTCACGAGGCGCTGCGGACGGTCTTCGCCGAGGCGGACGGCTCGCCGGTGCAGGTGATCGCGCCCTTCGGCGGGTTCACGCTGGCGGTGGAGGACCTGTCGGGGTTGAGCGAGGCGGATCGCGATGCAGCGGTCAGGCGGCGCGCCGGCGAGGAGGCGCGGCGGGCGTTCGACCTCTCGGCGGGCCCGCTCTTCCGTGCGGGGCTGCTGCGGCTGGGCGCCGAGGATCACGTGCTGCTCCTCTCCATGCACCACATCGTCAGCGACGGGTGGAGCATGGGAGTGCTCTTCCGGGAGCTGTCGTCGCTGTACGCGGCGTACCGCGAGGGGCGTGAGTCGCCGTTGCCGGAGCTGGGGGTGCAGTACGCCGACTACGCGGTCTGGCAGCGCGAGCATCTGCGGGGCGAGCTGCTGGAGCGGCAACTCTCGTACTGGAAGGAGCGGCTGGCGGGAGCGCCGGAGCTGCTGGAGCTGCCCACCGACCATCCGCGCCCGGCCGTGCAGACGTTCCGGGGGGCGCACGAGCGGATCGACCTTCCCGGCGAGCTGCTGGAGCGACTCCGGACGTTGGGCCGGAGCGAGGGCGCGACGCTGTACATGGTGGTGCTCTCCGCCTTCCAGGTGCTGCTGTCGAAGTACAGCGGGAGCGAGGACATCGTCGTGGGCAGCCCCATCGCGGGGCGGACGAGGAAGGAGGTCGCGGGGCTGATCGGCTTCTTCGTCAACACCCTGGTGCTGCGCACCGACCTGGGCGGAGACCCCAGCTTCCGGGAGGTGCTGGGGCGGGTGCGGGAGGTGACCCTGGGGGCGTACGAGCACCAGGAGCTTCCCTTCGAGAAGCTGGTGGCCGAGCTGCAGCCGGAACGGTCCCTGAGCCACTCTCCGCTGTTCCAGGTGTCGTTCGCGCTGGACGACGGGGAGGAATCGGGCAATCGTCTGGCAGAGTTGAGCACCGAAGGGGTCGACGCGGATTTCTCATCCGCCAAGTTCGACCTGTCGCTGGCCGTCGCGGCAAGGGGGCGAGATCTACGCGGGGGGCTGTCCTACAGCACCGACCTCTTCGAGCGCGGCACGATCGTGCGGATGCTCGGCCACCTGGGGCGGGTGCTGGAGCAGGTCGCCGCGAACGCGGACGTGCGGCTCTCGCGATTGGGGCTGCTCGGGGAGGCGGAGCGCGCGCTCGTGCTGGAGGAGTGGAACCGGACGGAGCGGCCGTACCCGCGGGGTGTCTGCGTTCACGAGCTCTTCGAGGCGCAGGTGCGGGAGCGGCCCGATGCCCCGGCGCTGGCCTGGGGCGAGGAGTCGCTCAGCTACGCGGAGCTGGACGCGCGCGCCAACCGGCTGGCTCACTACCTGGTACGGCTGGGTGTGGGACCCGAAGCACGGGTGGGCGTGCTGCTGGAGCGGAGCGCGGAGCTGATCGTCTCCATCCTGGCGGTGCTGAAGGCGGGGGGCTGCTACGTACCCCTGGATCCCGGCCTTCCGGCCGAGCGCCTGCGCCTGATGCAGGACGACAGCCGCATTCGCGTGCTGATCAGCCGCAGCGACCTGGCGGGGGTGGCGGAGGCAGGCGGCCGAGAGGTCGTCCACCTCGACCAGGCCGCCCACGCGCTCGCGTCGGAGCCGATCCATGCGCCGCGCAGCGGGGCTACGGCGGAGAACCTGGCGTACATCGTCTACACCAGCGGGAGCACGGGGAAGCCCAAGGGCGTCATGGTCGGCCACCGCCAGGTCGTCCAGCTCGTCGTCGAGACCGATTACGTGCAGCTGCGCCCGGGCGACCGGGTGGCGCAGGCGTCGAACGCCGCTTTCGACGCGCTGACCTTCGAGGCTTGGGGCGCCTTCCTCAACGGGGCCACCCTGGTGGGGATCCCCCAGGACGTGCTCCTCTCCCCCCCCGCCCTTCACCAGGCGCTGCGGGAGCAGCGCATCACCACGATCTTCCTGACGACGGCGCTGGTGAACCTGCTTTCTCGCGAGCAGCCGGACATCTTCGCGCCGCTGCGCGAGGTGCTCTTCGGGGGCCAGGCCGTGGACGCCGACAGCGTGCGGCGCCTGCTGAAGGCCGGCAGGCCGCAGCGGTTGCTGCACATGTACGGGCCCACGGAAACGACCACGTTCTGCCTGTACGAGCCGGTAGAGCAGGTCGCGGAGGACGCGCTGAGCGTTCCGCTGGGACATGCGACGGGAAACCAGCGGATCTACGTACTGGACGGTGCGCTGAACCCGGTGCCGCCGGGCGTGCCGGGCGAGGCGTACGTGGGTGGCGCCGGCGTGTCGCGCGGCTATCTGGAGCGGCCCGCGCTGACGGCAGAGCGCTTCGTGCCCGACCCGTTCTCTGCGGAGCCGGGTGCGCGGATGTACCGCACGGGGGACCGGCTGCGGTGGCGCGGGGAGAGGAAGCTGGAGTTCGTCGGTCGCCTGGACGCGCAGGTCAAGATCCGAGGGTTCCGGATCGAGCCGGAGGAGATCGAGGCGGTGCTCTCGGTCCACGAGGCGGTGCGCGAGGCGCGGGTGATCGCGCGGGAAGACGAGGCCGGAGAGACGCGGCTGGTGGCGTACGTGGTGGGAGATCTGGACGCGGAGGGGCTGCGCGGACACCTGCGGAAGAGCCTGCCGGAGTACATGGTGCCGGCTGCGTTCGTGGTGCTGGAGCAGCTGCCGCTGACGGCGAACGGGAAGCTGGACCGCGGGGCTCTGCCCGCGCCGAACTTCGCCCCGGCCGAGGAGCGCTACACGGAGCCGCGGACGCCGACCGAGGAGGTGCTGGCCGGGATCTGGGCGGAGGTGCTGGGGATCGAGCGCGTGGGGATACGAGACAATTTCTTCGCGCGGGGCGGGCATTCGCTGCTGGCCACGCGGGTGGTCTCGCGGGTGCGGCAGGTGTTCGGGGTGGAGGTGCCGCTGCGGGCGCTCTTCGAGGGACCCACGGTGGCGGAGCTGGCCGTGCGCGTGGAGGCGTTGCGCCGCGCGGGGCTCCCGGTGCTGCCGCCGGTGGTGCCGACCGAGCGCACGGGTGCGCTGCCGCTCTCCTTCGCGCAGGAGCGGCTCTGGTTCATCGACCGGCTGGAGCCGGGAAGCGCCGTCTACAACATCCCCGTGGCATGGCGCCTGGGGGGTGCGCTGGACGTGGCGGCGCTGGAGCGGAGCTTGAGCGAGATCGTCCGGCGTCACGAGGCGCTGCGGACGGTCTTCGCGGAGGTGAACGGCTCGCCGGTGCAGGTGATCGCGCCCTTCGGCGGCTTCGTCGTGCCGGTGGAGGACCTGTCGGC
>DATAAG010000628.1:0-10359 GCA_036260235.1 Longimicrobium sp. | reverse complement strand
CACGCCCGACGACGCCGACGTCATCCTGGTGAACACCTGCGCCATCCGCGACCACGCGGAGCAGCGGGTGATCGGCCGCGTGGGGCAGCTGCAGCAGTACCGCCGCGAGGGCGCCCTCATCGGCGTCACCGGCTGCATGGCCCAGCGCATGGGCGAAAGCCTGCTGGGCAGGGCTGGCGGCGTGGACCTGGTGATGGGCCCCGACGCCTACCGCCAGCTTCCCGAGACGCTGAACCAGGTGGCGGCGCGCCGCACGGCCCCCGTCCGCTCGCTGCCGACGCTGCCCGCCGCGCCCGCCCCGGCCCAGCCGCGCGGGCTCACCGTACTGGGCTTCGATCCGCACGAGAACTACGAGGGCGTCACGGCCAGGCGCATCTCCTCCGTCAGCGCCTGGGTGCCCATCCAGCGCGGGTGCAACTACCGCTGCACCTACTGCATCGTCCCCTACGTGCGCGGTGACGAGAAGAACCGCGACCCGCGGGCTATCCTGGACGAGGTGCGCGCACTGGCGCAGGACGGCGTTCCCGAGGTCACGCTCCTGGGGCAGACCGTCAACTCGTACGAGCACGGCGACTGGAGCTTCCCCCGCCTGCTGCGCGAGGTGGCGCGGGTGGACGGCATCCGCCGCGTGCGCTTCACCAGCCCACACCCCAACGACTTCACCCGCGAGCTGGTGGAGGTGATGGCGCAGGAGCCCGCGGTCTGCAGGCAGCTGCACCTGCCCGTGCAGAGCGGCCACAACCGCACCCTCAAGCGCATGCTGCGCCGGTACACCGTGGAGGAGTACCTGGAGAAGATCCGCTGGGTGCGCGAGGCCATGCCCGGCATCGCGCTCTCCACGGACGTGATCGTCGCCTTCCCCGGCGAGACGGACGAGGAGTACCGGGGGACGCTGGAGCTGATGCGCACGGTCCGCTTCGACGACGCGTTCCTCTACAAGTACTCGGAGCGCGACGGCACCCCCGCCACGCGCCTGCCGCGCGACCAGTTCGTCCCCGACGAGATCGGCCAGGCGCGCCTGGCGGAGCTGATCGCCGTCTTCCGCGAGATCCAGCTGGAGATCAACCGCGGCGAGGTGGGGCGCGTGGAAGAGGTGCTGGTGGAGAAGGAGGGGCGCCGCGGAGGGGTGCAGGGGCGCACGGAGCGCAACAAGGTGGTGAACTTCGACGCCCCAGCGGAGATGATCGGTGGCTTTGCCGAGGTGCGGCTGACCGCGACCAGCGGTGCCACCTTCCAGGGTGAGCTGGTGCACGCGCTGGCGGCCGCGTGACGGGCGCGCGCTGGCTTCCCATCGCCGCGGTCACCCTCTTCGCGGCGTGCTTCGCGTGGCTCAACCGCGGCGAGCGCATCGCGGTGGACGTGGGCTTCGCCACCTTCTACCGCGTGCCGCTCACGGTGGTGCTGTTCCTGGCCTTCCTGGCCGGGATGCTCTCCATGCTGCTGCTGAGCCTGCGCCAGGACGTGCGGATGCGCGAGGAGCTGCGCGCCCGCGGCCTGCTGGACGCGCCGCCGCCGTCCGTCCCGCCGGTCGCCGCGGAGTGGAGCCGTCCGCGCGAGGCCCCGGTGGAGGCCGCATGGCGGTCGGAGGAGACCGCCGCGCGGCAGGAGTCCGCGCCGGCGGAGGACCGCACCATCGTCTACCCCCGCTACGACGAAGGCCCCGCGGCCTGACCGCTGGCGATCTCGAGCGCCGCGCCCCTCCACGGGCCGCGGCGCTTCCTGTCGCCACCCGCTGCCCGGCTGGCGGGCGCGAGGCGCCGCCCGGTCCCGCCTCATCGCCCCCGTTTCTGCCAGGCACCGCTCGGAGGACTTCACAAACGCCTGGCTCACCTTTTGCAGCCGGATTTTGGCGTAATCCCCGGGGGCGCGGCTCGCGTCCCCATTCGCGCCACCGTGCTCGCGGGAGGAGCCATGAAGAAGCTGGCGCTGAAACCGGATGACCTTCGGGTCGACACGTTCACCACGGCCGGGCAGGCGGGCGAGCGAGGGACGGTCCAAGGGCACTACGGGAACACCCACACGCAGGCCGGAGAGACGTGTCCGTACACTTGCGATCAAACTTGCGGTCATGAAACCTGTTTCCGAACCGTGATGTGCACGTACTGTGACGGCATGCAGTGCCAGTGACGGCGTGCAGTGCTGCTGAAGGTACGCCCTTGTGCCGGCGGACACGCCACCGGCCGCGCCCTCTCCGGGAGGCGCGGCTTTTTCGTTGATCAGACTCCGCGCCCGCGGCCCGCTGGACGCGCCGCCGCCTTCCCCCCCACCCGTCGCCGCGGAGTGGAGCCGGCCGCGTGAGACCCCCGTGGAGCCGCCGGCCCCCCGCGGAGGACCGCACCGTCGTCGTCTACCCCCGCTACGACGAGACCGCACCGACGTCATCCCTGCTACGACGGCGAACCGGCCTGAACTGAGCCGGGACCGGGCCTTTCCCGGTTTACCCTGGTGTCTCCTGCTGGGTTGTGGCCGACGGCGGGAGGTGGTACCCTGATGGGACCAGCCGTTGTTTTGCGCCACCCCGTACACCAGGGATAGCACCCGTGAAGAAGCTCAAGCTGAAGGCCGAAAAGCTGGTGGTGGAGTCGTTCGAGACGTTCACCACGCCGGAAGCCAGCGACACCGTCCCGCAACGCGAGGGCTGCATCTGCTTCGCGCCACCCTGCGGATGCACCGCGGGCCCGGACTGCACCACCGTCTGACGCGCATCACCGCCGCAGGGCATACACCTTCGTGCCCTGCGGCACCGTGCGGGCCCACCGTATGCAGCCGAAAAGCAGTTCCGTTCGGGGTGTCCTGGTGTCCCATTCTACCCTGTTGCGCGGAGGAGCCGATGAAGAAGCTGGCGATGAAGCTGGACGAGCTGCGGGTCGAGACGTTCACGACCGACGAGCAGCCGGTGGAGCGGGGAACGGTGCACGGCCACTACGGCACCACCCACACGCAGGCCACGAACTGCGACTACACCTGCCCGGGGTTCAGGACCTATGGCGACCGCTACGTCTGCGTGCGCTGCTGACACTTCCGCCCACGACCATCCTCATCCACGAGAAGCCATGAAGAAGCTGACGCTGAACCTGGACACCTTGCAGGTGGAGACCTTCACGACCGCCAAAGCCGTGGCGGCGCGCGGGACGGTCCGGGGCCACTACGGCACCACCCATACGCAGGCCGCCACCTGCGACGACCCCACCTGCGAGTTCCGTTTCACCTGTGCCGCCGACTGCACGGAGTTCAGCTGCGGCGGGCCCGAGCCGACGGTCTGCTGGTGATGCGCCGGCGCCAACGCCGGATGGAGCGTGGCGGGCAGCACCTACCTCCACGGGAGCAACGGATGAAGAAGCTCACGCTGAAGCTGGACGACCTGCGGGTCGAAACGTTCACGACGGCAGAGCAGACGGGCGGGAAGGGAACGGTCCAGGGGCACTACGGCACCACGCACACGCAGCAGGGGCAGACCTGCCAGGGCAGCTGCGGCGCCAACACCTGCGACTACACGTGCGAAGGGTACGTGACCAGCCCCGACATCGCGAACCCGTGCGTCTGGTGCGGGCCGATCGGTTAGCCGAGGAAGGGCACGGTGCAGGGGCGCTACGGCACCGATCACACCAGCGCGACCATGTGCCTGGGCTCCTGACTGCCGGACACGTGCTGCATCAGCTGCCCCGTGGCGTGGACCTGCTGGGGGTGGCCTGCTGAGCGCGTGCAACGGCGAATGCGTGATCAGGGACGCGGGTGTGTCCCTGATCCTTCCACCCTGCTGTGGGAGGAGCCGTGAAGAAGCTGTCTCTCAACCTGAACGACCTTCGCGTCGAGACGTTCGCCACGGCCGAGCGGCTGACCGGCAGGGGCACGGTCCAGGGGCACTACGGGACCACGCACACGCAGGCAGGCCAGACGTGCGACGCCAGCTGCGACGGGACGTGCGAAGTGTCGTGCAACAACACCTGCCTGGACTCGTGCAACGGCACGTGCGGTGTGAGCTGTAACCACACGTGCGGCGGCACCTGCTACCATACGTGCCCCAACACGTGCGACTACACCTGTGGCGTGATCATTCCCTGAACGCTGTCACGTTCGCGCGGTGGCGGGTCGGGATTACACACCCGGAGGCCGGACGCAGTAGAATGCGTCCGGCCTCCGTTTCGTCCATCCGAACCCCGGACGCGTGACGCAGCTCGCCCTTCCGCTCGTATCGGCCTTCCTGGCGTTCCTTGCGGGGCTGCTCTTCGGGATTCGCGCGGAATGGGTCACAGGCGGCATCGCCCTCGCGGCGGTGCCGCTTCTGCTTGCACCGTGGCTGCACCGGCGGCTGATCGGCGCGCGGATGCAGGCGAACACCGTCCGCGCGATCCTGCTGGCGGCGATGGCGCTGGCGGGCGCGGGGCACGGCGCGGGGGCGCGCATCCGCACCGAAGGGGACTGCCGCGCGCACTTCGCGGACGGCGCGGAGCTGGTCGTCCGCGGCGCGCTGGGCGCCAATTGGAGTCCGCCCCCGGACCCGAAGGCGCGCCGCCCGCTCCTGCCGGTGGACGCCGCCTCCGTCGATCAGCAGGGTCGGACGATCCGCGGCTGCGCGAGCGGGGTGCGCGTGCGCCTGCCGCGCGGCTCCCCGCCGGCGCTCGCGGGGACGGAGCTGGTGCTGCACGGCCGCTGGCGTACGATGCCGCGGCCCGTGCTGGCCAGCCGCTGGCCGCGCGACCCCGGCTTCGCGGGATACGTCTCGGTCGATTCCGTCCAGGTGGCGGCGGAGCCCGGCTACCGGACGCATCCGCTGCTGACGACGCGCGGACGGACGGAGCGGCAGCTGCACCGGCTGATGGGCCGCCACGGCCCCCTGGCGGACGCGCTGCTGCTGGGGCGCCGCGAGACGCTGGACCGCGAGCTGAGCGACCGCTTCGCGAAGACCGGGCTGGTGCACCTGCTGGCCATCAGCGGGACGCACGTGGCGCTGATGGGCGCGGTGTTCGTGCTCATCGGCCGGATGCTGCGGCTGTCGCGCGCCCGGGTGGCGTGGCTGACGATCGTCCTCATCACCCTCTACTTGGCGGTGATCGGCGCGCCGCCCTCCGCGCTGCGCTCGGGGATCATGCTGGCGCTGGCGCTCGTCGGCACGGTGCTGCAGCGGCCGGCCGCCACCCTGCCGGTCGTGGCCGCCGCGGCGCTGGCGATCCTGGCCGTGCAGCCGATGGCGGCGCTGGACATCGGCTTCCAGCTCTCCTTCGCCGGGGTGCTGGGGATCATCCTGCTGCGCGGCGCGATGATGAAGCGCGTGCCGAAGGCGGTCCTCGAGCATCCGGCCGGACGGTGGACGGCGGAATCGCTGGTGGTCAGCGTCGCCGCGTTCGTGACGACGGCGCCGGTGGTGGCGCACCACTTCGGCCAGGTGGCGCCGGTCTCCATCGTCGCCAACCTCCCGGCGATCCCGCTGACGAGCCTGGCCCTCGTCGGCATCGGCGCGGCGGCGGCGGTGGAGCCGGTCGCCCCGCCGCTGGCGCGCCTGCTGGCGGACGGGGCCGGGCTGGCGCTGGACCTGCTGAACGGGGTGGTGGAGGTGGCGATCCGCGTCCCGCACGGCCACGCGGCGGTGGCGCGCCCGCAGTGGTGGGCGTGGGCCGCGGCCGGCATCGTCTTCCTGCTGGTGCTGGACCTGGCCGGGAGGATGCGCGACCGGGTGCGCTGGGCCGTGGCGGGGATGACCGCCGCGGCGGCGTTCCTGCTGCTGCCTCTCGCGGGGACGGCGGCGGACGGCGGACTGGAGATCGCCTTCATCGACGTGGGGCAGGGGGACGCGGTCGCGCTGCGTACGCCGGCCGGCCGCTGGCTGCTGGTGGATGCCGGCGAGCGCGACGACGGCTGGGACGCGGGCGAGCGGCGGGTGCTCCCCTTCCTCCGCGCCCGCGGGGTGCGGCGGCTGGAGGCGATGATCCTCACCCATCCGCACGCGGACCACGTCGGCGGAGCGGCGGCGGTGATGCGGTCGCTGCCGGTGGGGCGGGTGATCGACCCCGGGATGCCGGTGGGATCCACCGTCTACCTGGAGACGCTGCGGACGGCGGAGGAGCGGGGAATCGCGTGGAGCGCCGCGCAGCAGGACCGCAAGTTGCACGTCGATGGACTGGAACTGACGTTCCTCTGGCCCACGGTGGACGCTCTTGACGCTCCCGCCGACGCGAACGACATTAGCGCGGTGGTCCTGGTCCGTTTCGGCGCCTTCAGCGCCCTGCTGACCGGGGACGCGCCGTCGTTCGTGGAGGAGACGCTGGTGGCCCGCTACGGCGACGCGCTGGACGTGGAGGTGCTGAAAGCGGGGCACCACGGCAGCCGCACCGCGTCGTCTGGCGCCCTGCTGGACGCGGCGACGCCCGGGCTGGTGGTGGTCTCGGCCGGCGTGCGGAACGACTACGGCCATCCGCACGCCGAGGTGCTCGCGCGCCTGCGGGCGCGGGAGATCGACGTGGCGCGCACGGACCTGGACGGGACGGTGCGCGTGGAGGTGGAGCCGGGCGGGACGGGATGGCGGCGGGTGGAGCCGTAGTGTTTTGTTCTACCTCTCTACAAATTGTCCCCCGGCAGGACGCAGTACGTGAAGGCGTGAGTCGTCCGCAGGCTGAAGTCCGCTGTACCCGATCCGCGCGGCGCCCGATCGCGGCCGCGCACCGAAACGGAAATCCGCACCCCTGAGGCCCTGTGAGCAGGCAGCCCGTAGTCACCATCGAGCGGCACATCATCGAGGCGGAGCGCCAGTTCCCGGAGGCGACGGGCGCGTTCTCCAACATCCTGTACGACATCGCCTTCGCGGCCAAGATGATCGGCCGCGAAGTGCGCCGCGCCGGCCTGGCCGACATCCTGGGCTACACGGGCGAGGTGAACGTGCAGGGCGAGGACGTGAAGAAGCTGGACGAGTACGCCCACGAGGTGATGTTCAAGGCGCTGGACCACACGGGGCACCTGTGCGGGATGGCGTCGGAGGAGGTGGAGGACTTCATCCCCATCCCCGACCGGTTCCCTACGGGCAAGTACTGCGTGCTCTTCGACCCGCTGGACGGCTCGTCGAACATCGAGGCCAACGTCTCGGTGGGCACCATCTTCAGCATCCACCGCAAGGTCAGCGACCACCCGCGCGGCTGCGTGGAAGACTGCCTGCAGCCGGGCTTCCGGCAGACGGCGGCGGGGTACGTGGTCTACGGCTCGTCCACGATGCTCGTCTACACGACGGGGAACGGCGTGCACGGCTTCACGCTGGAGCCGTCCATCGGCGAGTTCCTCCTTTCGCACCCCAACATCCGCATTCCGCAGCCGGGGCAGCGCATCTACAGCGTGAACGAGGGCAACTACGTCAAGTGGATGCCGGAGCAGCGCGCGCTGGTGGACTACCTGAAGAACGTGAACGGCGACAACCCGAAGCCGTTCACCTCGCGCTACATCGGCTCGCTGGTGGCGGACTTCCACCGCAACCTGCTGTACGGCGGCTTCTTCATGTACCCGGCGGACCAGAAGAACCGCAACGGCAAGCTGCGGCTGCTGTACGAGGCGGCGCCGCTGGCCATGATCGCGGAGCACGCGGGCGGCCGCGCGTCGGACGGCGTGCGTCCCATCAACAGCATCGTCCCCGACTCGCTGCACCAGCGCACGCCGCTGTACATCGGCACCACGGAGTACGTGGAGCTGGCGGAGCAGTTCCTGGCCGGCCAGCGCCTGGCGGAGGCGGCGTCGATCGAGGCGATCGCGGCGGGGGTGTAGGGTGATGGAGTGATGGAGTGATGGAGTGATGGAGTGATGGAGTGATGGAGTGATGGAGTGATGGAGTGATGGAGTGATGGAGTGATGGAGCGGGAGGCTGGCCTCGGTGATTGGCGGGCCGGCTCCCGTTCCGGCGATTGAAATCGCTGCTCGCAAATCACAAAGCCCGCCTGCGCGGACTCCCGGAAGCCGGTATCGCGGGCGTGGGATGCGGTCGCAGTCCGCGCAGGCGGGCTTCGTGAAGTTGCAGCAGCGGTTTCAACCGCCGGGCGAGAGGCCGCCGAAGCGCTTCCATTCCCCGTTTACGACTACGCCCGCTCCCGCTCCGGGGCGGGCGCTTCCTCTTTCGGTTGATCAGGATGCCCGAGCTGCCGGACGTCGAGGTCTACCTGGGGGCGCTGGAGCCGCGGATCGCCGGCAAGGTGCTGAAGGGGATCCGCATCGCCAACCCGTTCGTGCTGCGCACGGTGGACCCGCGGCCGGCGGAGCTGGCGGGGGCGCGGGTGACGGGGGTGCGGCGGGTGGGAAAGCGCATCGTGATCGCGCTGGAGGACGAGCGGTTCATCGTCGTCCACCTGATGGTCACGGGCCGGTTCCGCTGGCTCGCGGCGGGGGCGAAGGTGCCGGGGAAGGTGGGGCTGGCCGCGTTCGACTTCGACGGCGGCGCGCTCGTGATGACGGAGCAGGGGACGAAGCGCCGCGCGTCCATCCACCTGCTCCGCGGGGAGGCGGCGCTCCGGGGGATGGACCGCGGCGGGCTCGAGGTGCTGGACGCCACGCCGGAGCAGTTCCGCGAGGCGCTGACGCGGGAGCGGCACACGGTCAAGCGGGCGCTCACCGATCCGCGGCTGTTCAGCGGCATCGGCAACGCCTACTCGGACGAGATCCTGCACCGCGCGAAGCTCTCCCCGCTCAAGCTGACGGACAAACTGGACGACGACGAGCACGCGCGCCTGTATGCGGCCACGCGCGAGACGCTGCTGGAGTGGATCGAGCGGCTGCGGCGCGAGGCGGGGGACGGGTTCCCGGAGAAGGTGGTGGCGTTCCACCCCGCGATGGCGGTGCACGGGCGGTTCGGGCAGCCGTGCCCCGTCTGCGGCGCGCCGGTGCAGCGCATCGTCTACGCGGAGAACGAGACCAACTACTGCGCCCGCTGCCAGACCGGCGGCAAACGCCTCGCCGACCGCGCGATGTCGCGGCTGCTCAAGGAGGACTGGCCGCGGTCCATCGACGAGGTGGAGTGAGGGTGCCACGCATTGCGGGTTGATACGGGCCCGGGGTCACGCGCCACGATGGGGTTCGATCTGCGGTGGTTGCGCGACCCGCCAATGACCGCAGGTTGAAACCCGCGGCTATGGATGCCATAAGCCCGGTCTTTGCTCGTTCCTCGCAAAACCGGGCTTCACCTGCCCGTGGCGGCCGCGCCCGTGCGCGAAGCGCCCATGGTGTCGAAGCCCCGCCGGGCGAGCTCCGCGAGCCCAGGGCGGGGCTTCTGGCCGTCATAGCCCCGGGTTTCAACCCGGGGGAATTTGGCGAGGCATCGTGCCGAACCCGTTGTGGCCAACCATCGCCAAACCATCGCGGCCGACGATGTATCGTCGACGGCCCACCTCACCCCGGCCGCGGGCGGACGCGCGACGTCGCCTGGGCCTGGAGCGGGTCGTCGGGCCAGTAGTGCTTCGGATAGCGGCCCTTCAGGTCCTTCTTCACCTCGAAGTAGCCCGTCTTCCAGAAGCTGGCGAGGTCGCGCGTGACCTGGACGGGGCGGTGCGCGGGCGACAGCAGGTGGATGGTCAGCGGCACCCGTCCCCCGGCGATCCGCGGCGTCTCCGTCATCCCGAACAGCTCCTGCAGCCGCGCCGCCAGCACCGGGGCCTCCGGGTCCGCGTAGTCGATGGGGATGCGCGAGCCGCTGGGCACCGCCAGGTGCGACGGCGCCAGCTCGTCCAGCGCGCTCCGCCGCTCCCACCCCACCATCCCCAGCAGCACCTCGTGCAGGTCGATCCGCTGCACCTCGTCCAGCCGCGCCATCCCGTACACGTACGGCCCCAGCCACTCCCCCAGCCCCGCCGCCAGCGCCGCGTCCGACACGTCCGGCCACGCCGGATCGTGCCGGTGCAGGAAGGCGATGCGCTCCCGCAGCTGCGCGGCGCCCCTGCTCCACGGCAGCGCGCCGATCCCCTCGCGCGCGATCCCGTCCAGCAGCGCGCGGGCGACGAGGTCCGGGTCGGGATCGGCGAGGGGCGCCTCGCGGAGCACCAGCGCGCCCAGCCGCTCGCGACGGCGCGCGCGGACGGCCTTCGCCTCCGCGTCCCAGACGACCGCCTTCTCGCGCTCCACCTGGTCCGCGAAGTGGCGCTCGATCTCGTCCAGCTCCACCGGCGCGGCCAGGAAGACGCGGCTCTCGCGGCCCTGCCCGTCCAGCTCCGCCGCCACCAGGCAGGGCGAGGCGGCGAGCGGGTCGTTCTCCGCCAGCGCGGCCCCGCGGCCGTTGCGCAGCAGGTAGCGCCCCGGCTTCCCCGCGCGCCGCTGGCCAATACGATCGGGGTACGCCAGCGCGAGCAGCAGTCCGGCAGACGACGCGTCCCCGTCTTCGCCGCGCACCCGGAGCCTCCGCCG
>DATAAG010000627.1:0-5762 GCA_036260235.1 Longimicrobium sp. | reverse complement strand
GCCGCCCAGCGGGTCGCTGTGGCCGCCGTACGCGTCGGTGTAGCCCCCCATCGGGTCGCTGTAGCCGCCGTACGCGTCGGTGTAGCCCCCCATCGGGTCGCTGTAGCCGCCGTACGCGTCGCTGTAGCCCCCCGCCGGGTCGCTGTAGCCGCCGTACGCGTCGCTGTAGCCGCCGGCCGCATCGGAATAGCCGCCGTGGGCGTCCGCAACCGGCGGCGCCCCGTAGTACAGGGTGTTCAGCGCGTTCGCCGTATCGGCGAGGCCCTGAAGGTACGCGAGGGTCAGCGTATCCATTTCCGCCTCCGTTCTGCGCTCGGGTTCCACTGCGCCGCGCTTGTTCCTCCCCCGGTCAGCCGCGCCGGGATCAGCGGCCCGTCTCCTTTTCACCACGCCCGTTCCCCACTCGTGGGGCACGTCTTCCACCGCTGCGGGCCGAGCCCCGCCCGTCTCCCAGCCGGGCATGCGAGGGTCGCATCGGAGCGCCCACGTCCGTCGTTTCCATCTTCTGACCCGTGGATCCGGCATCCGGCCACCGGTCCGGCGCCGTCGGCCCGTCCAGTGCCGGTTCCCGACACAGGATGTACGGTGGCATCGTCGATAGTAGTCACGCCCCCCAGCGCCCGCAATTGGCCAAAATTACCAATCCCGGTGCGTGGCGTTCCGCCTGTCTTGGACCTGGCAACCGAGTTGTCGGTCCGTCCCGCGCATCACTGCTCGCCCGCTCCGCCCATCACCGGCATGCCCTCGCGCAGGCGGCGCGGCCTCCACCCCGCCGCCCGCACACAGGAGGCGCATCACGCTTCGCCCACCATCCTTGCTGCTTCCCCCGCGCTCCTCGTGGCCCTGGCCTTCGGCGCCGTTCGGGCGGCCCCGGGGGATCCGGCGCCGATCCGCACGAGCGAGGCCGTCGCCTTCCCCGGGACGGCGGCGTCTTCGGCATGTACCTGATGAACGAGATTGGCTCCAGCCTCAGGCGCCTCCCCATCAATGGGATGACGAGCTGGCACGCCCGCATGGTCGCCCGACAGCCGGAGGATCGCCTTCACGGGCACGCCGCCGGGCAGCTCCCCGCGCGCGGGGGGAAACACAGACCCGGCCTGGCCACCGGACGGAAGGCAGGATCGCCTTCACGAGCGCTCGCGGCGGCAGGCCCGCGATCCGGGGATGAGCGCCGACGGGTCCGGTCCCGGACGGCTGCCGCCCCGATGAGCGCCGCGCCGCCAGGGAGGCGGCTGGGCGCCGGGCGCGCTCAGCCGCCTCCCTCGCGCCCGTCTGCCGGCGCGGCGCGGGTCAGCGCAGCGCGCACGTCGCGGCGGCTGCTGATCCCCAGCTTGCGGAAGATCTTCTCGGTGTGGCGCGACACCGTGGAGCAGGTGACGCGCAGCTCGCGGGCGATCTCAGCGTTGGAGCGGCGCTCCGCCAGCAGCAGCGCCACCTCCGCCTCGCGGTCCGTCAGGCGGAACCGCCGCCGCAGCTCGTCGCAGCCGGGCACCGCGGCGCCGTCCGTCCCCACCACCACCACCACCGCGATGGGGGCCGCCCAGGAGGTGATCTGGGCCACGCAGGTGAGAAAGCGGCGGGGGCCGGCGGTGACCTCGTAGCTCCGGGACCCGGCCGGCGGCTCGCCGTCGAGCACCGCCCGGGTGATGCGCTGGACCTCCCGCCAGAGTGCCGCGTCGTCGAGTTTGTCCGCAGGAGTGGAAGGTGTGGCAATGACGGGGTCGCTGAACTGTGACATCGCGTTCTGCCTGGGCTCGCTCGCGGGCGATGGATACGTCGGGCCCCGCTGTTCCCGGAGCCAGGCGCCGAACATTGTCCGTTCCTCATTTTCCGGCGCGCCGGGCGGATCCCGCCCGGCGTCCGTCCTCCCCCCTGAATCGAAGGCCGGCGACGTCACCGCCGGCACCGGCCGGTCGCGCCTCAGTTCCCGCCTGGGCGTCCGTGTACTCCTCCAGGCTGAACTCGCGGCGGCGGCCGTCCTCTCCAGGTGCTCGATGCGGGCGACCTCGCCCGTGGCGGAGTTGACCGTCACGACATACTCCTGCGTCCCGCCGGCCGCGCCCCCCGCCGTCGTCGGGGACGAAGACGTGACTTGCCCGCCGCCGCCCGGGCCGGTTCCCGCGGCACCGCCGGTTCCGCCGGCGCCCCGGGTGGAAGTCGCCGCGGCCGCGGCACCCGCCGTGCCGGCGCTCCCGGTCGAACCACCGGGGGATCCCGCGCTCGCCGCCAGCGCGGGAGGCCCGGTGCTCCCGGCCAAGGCCCCGGCCCCGGTCCTGGCCGCTCCCGCGGACGGAGGCGAGGCGCCGGTCGAGGCGGCAGCCTCCGCGGCCGCGGCTTTCCCCATGCCGGTACGGACGCCCCGCGCGGCGGCCGCGCCCCGGCGGGGTCTGCTTCGCCGGCTTTCCCCCGGCGGACGCGGAGCGCGAACTCGACCTCGCCGCGGCGGCCGCCGCGCGCGAGGACGATTACACGAAGCCGGAGTAGCTGGTGGGGCCGAAGTCCGGCGGCGGCACCAGCGCCACCATCTGGATCGGCGCCGCCACCCACCCGGGCAGGCGGTCGAGCGGAAGCTCGTCCGCGGCGGCGCCCTCCTCCTGCAGGGCGCGCAGCCCGGCGGACGCGTCGCGGTCCAGCCGCACGCCGAAGTACTCCTCGAAGCGGTCGGGGGGGGCGGTGATGGAGAAGCTGTTCCCCACCAGCTCGCTCGTCTGGAACCCCGCGTCGCGAAACGCCTGCTGCACGGCGGCGGCCGACTGCGCCTGGGGAAGGTACTGCGCCACGTTCGCGGCGGTGACCTCCGCCGCCCCCGGCGCGTGGCCCGCTGCCGGACGTAGCACCACCTGCGCGGACGCCGGCTGGCTCTGGTGCAGGGACATGTGGCCTCTCCTCCTCCGTGGCACGGCACGGGTCCGGAGCCCCGGACGCCCCGGGTGTTCGGCACGTCCGGGGGCGGTGCTCAGGTGCCCCACAGGGTGCGCAGGTACAGGGCGCCCAGCACCGACGCGTGTGCATCAACCAGTCCCGCCCCGGTAGCCAGGTCCGGCCCCGGCCCCGCGGGAAGCCCCGCGTGAATCGTGGTCACCGGGCTGCAGAACCCCAGCTCCACGTCGCGGGCGCCCGCCGCCAGCAGGTACCTGGCCAGCACCGGGGTGAGCCCCGGGTACGCCTGCTTCATCAGCGCCGCCACCCCCGCCAGCTGCGGCGCCGCGGCCGAGGTCCCGCTGAACGCCGCCCACCCGTCGTCAAAGGCCGTCTCGTCGCCGGTGGGAAACACCCCCCCGGCGCTCGCCAGGTCGATCTCGTCGCCGGGCTCCACCGGGAGCATGATGTACATCGCCCTGGGCTGCATTCCCACCAGCCCGCACACGTCGGGAACCACCCGCCCCAGGTAGATGTTGCTGGCGAAGCCGCTGGAGTAGTTGGACGCCTGCAGCACGGCGTCCCGGTCCAGGTTGGCGCCCCCCGCCGAGATCACGTCCGGGTGCTGGCCGGGAAAGCCCGCGTGCCCGTTGCCGGCGGAAAAGATGACGATGATTCCCTGCGCCACCGCGGCCGCCACCGCCGTGGCCAGCGCCAGGTCGGGGGCCTCCAGCGCAAAGGGGCGGTTGGATCCCCAGCTGCAGGTGATGATGTCCGGCTGCAGCCCCACCGCCGTGTGGAACGCGGCGACGGTGTTGACGGGACTGTACTTGATCGGAAGCAGTTCCACGTCCGGCGCCACCGCGAAGATGTTGGCCGACTCGCCCGTGCCGTGGCCGCTCTCGTCCGTGAACGGGTTCACGGCGCCCGGGCCCAGCACCACCGGCGCCGCCCGGTACCCCCGCTGCTCGAAGTACGGGTGCGCGTACCAACCACTGTCCACCATCGCAACGCGCACGCCGCGCCCCGTGATCCCCATCCGGTGCACCCGGTCCGCGTTGCACGCGGCCGACACGTCCCCCGGCACCCGCAGCAGGAAGTAGCCGGTGGGCGGCGCGAACGGCGAGGGCTGCATCTCGTACCGCTTCTCCTCCAGCGCCACTCCCTCCAGCACGTCGGCGAACGCCGTCCCCTCCGTGCGGATGTGGCCGCGCAGCGGTGTGGAAGGGTCGTCCAGGAACTGCCCCACCGTAAGCCCCTCCCGCGGCTTGATCACCGGCTCGTCCCGCACCACCAGCCGCGTGTTGAAGGCCCGCTCGAACATTTCCGGCGGCCCGGCGAAGTTGATGGTGAAGGGGGTGATCTGTAGCACCTCGAAGCCGGCCCCGGCCAGGCGTGCCGCGGCGCTCATCACCAGGTCGGAAGGCGATGCGAAGGCGTGAACGGAGTGCGACATGATGCCGGCGCTGCCCTGGAACATGGGCGTGCCGCCCAGTGAGTGCGGCGAGGCGACGGCGAAGATCCGCCGCGGCAGGGGGGAGGTGGAGGTCGCCGGAAGGGAAGGCGAGGGGATGGGAGGGGCCTGCTGAGTATCCGCGTCCATGATGTGCCTCCGTTCGATCGCATGAAAAGCGCGCTGCTGAAAACGGTGCATCAAGTACGTACGGGCTCACAACGCCGGGCCTCAGGCGGCGGAAATGATGGTGATCGGCCAGTTTACACGTCCACCAGCCGAGGCCGGCGCACGCCTGGCCACGGCGCCATGCATGCAGATTCAGACAATCTAGGTGCCGGGTCCGTTTCGTCCAGCTTTTTCTTCGGGCACCCGTGCCCCGTCGCTGGCCAGAGAGTGCGGCGGGCGACCCCGCCCGACGTTCGGAGGCTCGTGGCCGCCGGGCGTGCGGCATCGGCAAAAAAGGGAAAAGCCCCGCCACGCCGGCACCAGCCGCCACTCGTCGCCTACGCCGCCCCACCCGGGCCGGGGTCCAGCATCCCCAGGCTCTGCGGGAGCGTGTGCACGGCGAACACCCGCAGGTTGCGCGGCCCGCGCGGCGTCTGCACCACCGGCTCGTCTCCCGGGCGGCACCCCAGCAGCGCGAGACCCAGCGGTGAGCCGAGCGGCACCTGATTGGCCTCGTCGTCCACCCTATTCCCCGTCATGAGCGTGTAGAACGTCTCTTCGCCGGACTGCAGGTCCCGCACGAAGACGGTCGATCCGTAGCCCGCGCGCTCGTCCCACAGCGTCCCCGGCTCCGCGGCTTCCAGCCCGGAGATCAGCTGCCCGAGCAGGCGAATGCGCCGGTGGACCGGCCCGTCGCGCGGTGGCTCGTCCGGCACCCCGCCGGCTGCCCGGCCGGCAAGCCGCGCGTTCATGCCGAGCATCAGCTCGTTCGAGAGTTCCTCCAGCTCGCTGCCCAGCCGCTCCCTCAGCTCGGCCACGCGCTCGTTCCACTCCGCGCCCGGCGCGCGGCAGCCGTGGATCGGGACGACGTCGGTCATGCTTCTCTCCCGGTGGGTGCCTTCGCCCGAGGCGTCCCGGCGTTACACCCGCACCGGCCGGTTCCGCCGATCGACCGGCTGTAACGTTTCCCCGGTTCGCGAGACTCATCCATCAGACGAAGTGCATCCCCGGGCCGGCTGGCCGCGGGGAGCCTTCCAGCGCGCCGGTATGATCCGTCGGACGAACGCTGATGACCCGCCACGGGGAGTGTGGTGCGACCGATCCTGGTTGTGAGCGACCTGACCCACGCGTCGGACGAAGCGGTCCGGATGGGGGCACGTCTGTGTGCGGCGGCTGGAGCGGAGCTGCACGTGGCGTATTGCGCGGGACTGGTCGGAATGTCACTGCGCGAGGCGCTGCCGCTGCTGGAATCGGCGCCCGCCACGCTCCTGGCGCGGCGGCT
>DATAAG010000626.1:0-25268 GCA_036260235.1 Longimicrobium sp. | reverse complement strand
CTGTCATTCTGAGTCACCCGCTGGCTGCGCCGACCCTGTAGGACGAAATAGCAGTTTAACCTCCCCCAGGGGTTTTTGGGGGAGGTGGGCGAGTAATGCGAGCCCGGAGGGGGCGCGGCGGCTCACACCGGACCTTTCCATTCAGAGAGGCGCCCCCGGATCTTGCCGACCGCTCACGAGCATGCGCGCCGACCGAAGAATCTGTACGCTGGGCGGCAGGATCTCGCGGCCACGGTGAGTTCCCCGGACGACGTCCGGGGCGGGTTCGGCGCGAGGGGCGGGAGATTCTTCGGTCGCGCCACAGGCTCCGTGCTCATCCGTCGGTTCGGCGCGGGCGCTCCCTCAGAATGACAGGTGTTTTTCCGGATCTGGTATCACACAGAGTCAGCAGAGGTAGTAGAGTAAGAACTCTACTCTGTTGACTCTGCTGCCTGCCGGCGCGCTCCACTCCTCCGATCTCCTCCCGCACCCAGCATTGGTCATAGCGCGCGGTGGTGGCGGCGGGGAGGCCTCGGGGGCGCGCATTCCGATTGTTGGTTCGGGCCAGCGGCTCCTCGGCCACCGCCCTCCTGCGTGCCGGAGGGATCGCTTGCCCAAACGACGAGTCCGAAATCCTTCGTTAGGCCCAGCCCCGGTATTGACGACAAAGACAGGTCGTTCCGGTCCGACGCATAGAGCTCGAGCGTGCTCGGCGAGGTAATGGCGACGCCTTTCCCCCATCGGAACGAGGAGTTCAGGACGGGCGCGACGAACGTCTGAAGAAGGATCTCGGCAAGCGGGAGAAACGAAGCGACGTTCTCCAACTCCAGGATGCAGTCGCTCATCCCCGGGATCGCCAGGGCGAGCGAGCTTTTCAGTCTCCAGGGAGGGGAGCTCTGCAGATCGAGGAAGTAGAGGGTGGCCGTGTTGTTCGCCCCCGAATCGTCGGCGTTGAGCGTGATCATGAAGATCTGGCCATCCGCCTGGGTGACGAGCGCGACGCCCGCTCCGGAGTCGGGGAAGGCGGCCAGGGAGTAGACCTCGTCGAACTCGGGTGGCGCGCCGCCGATCAGCGATGAGGTCCGTGACCGGTAAATCGTGAGGTTCGGGCCGTTGATGGCCGCGACCAGGTACCTGCCGTCAAGACCCGATTCCTTCGTCATTCCGACACCGTTGACCCCATCGTTGGGCCGCGGGATCGTGGCGATGAGTTGGGCGGGCTGGTTCACCTGCGTCATGCGCAGGTCGAGGATCTGGATCTCGGACACCTGGCTCCCCACACCCGACGCAGCAGCCTGGATGCCCATCGCCATAAAGCTTCCGCAGGCTTGACACGCGCATGGGTGAGGCCATCCCGGATGCATCGTATCGCAGGTCGCTTCAACGGTTCCCTGATCACCGGACCCGATGCAGTCGGCGATCAGATAGGCGCCGTTCGGCGACCCCACGGGCGTCAGGTTCGTATGGGTGAAGATCAACTTGTCGCCGAAGCGGCCGATGCCCTTGAAGTGCGACTGAATGAGCCCCGCCATGCTCGTGGGCGCAGTGCCGCACTGATAGTATTGCCGGGTTCCGCTGATCGAAATGTTGGCGAAGGCCGCGGAGACGTTCGTCATCTCCTGATTGGCGGGTACGACCGTCGTGATGTCGGGCGTGGTGAGGTGCCATTGCGCGTTGTTGAAGGTTCCCGCCGAACCGGTCATGTCTACCCTCAGCCAGGTGCCGCTGATATCGAATTCTCTCTGGGCCAGAAAGTAATGGCCCGTCATCCGGTCCCATACGGATGTGTCGGTTCCGATGTCGATTCCGTTGAGGCCCGCCACGGGATTGGAAAAGGAAAGGTACAGCGGGGTACTCTCGTAGAGGTAGGAGACCCACCCGGAGCAGCCGGCAAGCGAACAACTCGATTCGCAGCACTGAACGGATGAACTGCCACCAGGGGCCAGTGTCTCCGGCCAGCTGTTGCCCTCTGCGAGACCGCCTGTTTGGAACCACGCACCGTTGAACGTCATTGACTGCTCGGTAGCGTTCATGATGCTCAGATTGATGATGTGCGATTTGCTCATGTGTCTCCCCATCATATGTTTGTCCAACATGAGATCGCCCGACGTGAACGGCCGGCGAGGGGGGGCTTCTCGCGTCGTCCCCGGCCGAACCACAGGTGCCGCCGCCCGGCCGGGGTCGCTCCGGGCGGACGTCCGTCAGGCTTTCACCGGGTATCTCGTAGAGGATCATCGCCAGGCTGTCGCCGTTGGCCCACGGCTGCACGATCTCGGCCTGTCCGTCGCCGTTCACGTCGCCCACCAGCAGCTCTGGGCTCCGGGGCCCTGGCCCATGTGGTCGGTGGACCAGAGCGTCGTCATCGCGTTCCCGTTCCCTCCGTAGACGATCATCCCCAGGCTGCCGCCGTCGGCCCACGGCTGCACGATCTCGGCCTGTCCGTCACCGTTCACGTTACCCACCAGTCAGCTCTGGGCTCCGGGGCCCTGGCGCGGGACAGGTGGTGCGGGCCAGGCGTTCGGACCTGCTCTTTGGGCGAGGCGGGAGGCTTCGGTCGAGGCCGCTTCGTCGTGCACGGGGCAGGGAAGAAACAGGGAGGGGCATGGTGCCTCTGGAACGCGCGACGAAGCACCGCTGTCCTACATGTCGATTCGCTCGATGTTCGTGGCCGTGGAGCGGATTGCCGGCGTCCAGCCTGGCGTCCGAGTTCGCGCAGGACGCGCGGGTCTTGAACCGGCTCACGGGCACGCGAACAGCGCCACGCGCGAGCGGGTCTATCAGGACCCGCACGACGAGCGCGTGCGCGCCCCGCGCCGCCGAGGCGCGCAGGAGCATGCGCCGCTTCCTCCGGGAGCCGGAGCGTCCAGACTCCGCGGTTCAGACTGCGGCGTGAACCTATCCCACGTTCTATCTCACCCTCTCTGGGGGCGAGAATGCCACGGCAGCTTAACCGCTGTCGTGGCATTACTAACGGCGGTGAGCTGAGCTTGTGCCACATCGTTGGCTTACTGCCACAGAGTCAGCAGAGGTAGCAGAGCAAGAACTCTGTTGACTCTGCTGACTCTGTGTGAGGCTATTTCTTTTGAGATTACAACCCGTAGACCGGCCGCAGCTTGTCCGCGAGGTACCGCAGCAGCGGCTCGTGGCGCAGCGGGCGGCCGGTGGCGCGCTCGCACAGCTCGGGGGCGGTGTAGCGGCGGCCGTGGGCATGCACGTGGGTGCGCAGCCACGCCAGCAGCCCGCCCAGCTCCCCGGCGCGCAGCTCGTCGTCCAGCCCCGGCAGGTCGCGGCGGATGGCCTCCCACAGCTGTGCCGCGTACAGGTTGCCCAGCGTGTACGAGGGGAAGTAGCCGATGGCGCCCATCGACCAGTGGATGTCCTGCAGCACGCCGTGCCGGTGGTCCGGCACCTCCAGCCCCAGGTCCGCGCGGATGCGCTCCGACCATGCGCCCGGCAGCTCCGCCACGGACAGGTCCCCGCGCAGCATGGCGCGCTCCAGGTCGAAGCGCAGCATGATGTGCAGGTTGTAGGTGGCCTCGTCGGCCTCGATGCGGATGAGGCTGGGCTCCACCACGTTGAGCCCGCGGTACACCGTCTCCACCTCCAGCCGCGCCACCGCGGGGTCGCCGGCGCGGCGCTGCAGCTCGGGGAGGGCCCACTCCCAGAACGGCCGGCCGCGCCCCACGAAGTTCTCCCACATGCGCGACTGGCTCTCGTGGATCCCCATGCTGGCGCCCTCCGCCAGCGGCTGGCCGAACCGCTCCGCCTTGGGCAGCCCCTGCTCGTACAGCCCGTGCCCCGCCTCGTGCATGCTGCTGTGCAGCGCGCTCAGCAGCTGCGCACCGTCGTAGCGCGTGGTGAGGCGCGTGTCGCCGGGGCCGGGGCTCTCGCAGAACGGGTGCGTGGACACGTCCAGCCGCCCGCCGGAGAAGTCGAAGCCCATCCGCTCCACCACCGCCCGGCTGAACGCCTCCTGCGCCTCCACCGCGAGCGGGATGTCCATCCACTCCGTCCCGGGCCGGTTCCCCGAGTCGCCCAGCTCACGGATGAGCGGCACCAGCCCCTGCCGCAGCTCGCCGAACACGCGGTCCAGCTCCGCCGCGCGCATCCCCGGCTCGTAGTTCTCCAGCAGCGCGTCGTACAGCTCGCCGCCCTCGGGCACCCCCAGCGCCTGGGCGGTGTCGCGGTTGAGCTTCACCAGGCGCTCCAGCCAGGGCGCAAAGCCGTCGAAGTCGCTGGCCTCGCGCGCTTCGCGCCAGCGCGGCATGGCCAGGGTGGTGACCTCGGCGAACTCGCGGACCAGCCCGGTGGGGAGCCGGGTGGCGCGCTCGTAGTCGTGCCGCACCTCGCGCAGGTTGGCCGCGGCGAGCGGGTCCGCCATCAGCTCTGCGTCGCCCTCGCACCGGGCGATCAGCTCGCCCAGCGCGGGCGAGGTGCGGCGCTCGTGCATCAGCGTGGAAAGGATCGCCGCCTGCTCGCCGCGCAGCGTGGCGGCGGCGGGAGGCATCATCACCTCCTGGTCCCATCCCAGCGTGCTGTTGATGGAGCGCAGGACGGCGATCTCGCGCAGCTCCGCCAGGAGCCGCGCGTAGGGGGTTTCTGCTTCGGGCGGCGGGGTGTCGGGCATGTAGCCGATCTGGCGATGTGGAGAATCAGGATCGAGATGGAAGTGGCGGCCTGGCCGTTCACGCGTAGAAGGCTCGCGCAGCAGCCTCGTCGATTTCGCGCTGGTCATCGCTTCCGGCCACATCCTTCAGACGCCACAGGAGCGCATCTCGTAATGAACTCAGGGGTGGCACGTTGAGTTTTCTCAGGGTTTGCGCCTGCCAGCGAACACTGCCGCCTCGCATCTGAACGGAGAAGGCTCGCACCTGCTCGATCACGATCGAGCAGCGGAGCAAGGCTTTCAGGACCTGCAGGTCCCACCCCTCGGAGGTGATCCAGTACAGGTTGTGGTGAGGATAGAACCTGCCCTCGTCGTGAGCGACGATCGCGCTTTGGGCTGGCTGGATGTCAGGGATCAGCAGCTTCGGCCTGTGCTGAAGCTCGGGCCAGATTCGATCGATCGTGCGGTACCACTGGTGCGGCCGGCTTCGCGCAACGTGCCGCTTGCCCAGCCGCTCGCGGTGGCCAAGCAGGTAGGCGTGAAGACCCGGGTATTCCGCAAGGTCGACGAGTGAGCCGTCGCCGGTGGGGGTGAACGGGTTCAGCAGCACGTGTCCCGACCAGCAGATTTCGCGGTTCGACAGGTCTGCGGCGACGGCGAGGGGAATTTGCCGGTGCGCCTCGATGGCCGGATGCTGCGATGTCAGCACGAACACGCGATCCGCGCCGGTGGCGACCCCGATTCCCACCCGGGTGCCGGGCGCGGATGCTTCGAGAGGCACCAGGCGGGTACGCAGCGTGTGCAGGTGGCGGTGTTCGGCCGTGCAGGTGGTGACCCAGGGCCCACCATCCGGATACCAGCTGTCAAATTCCTGTAGCGGACCTGCTGTCGGAACGGGCACGAGCGCGGAGTTCCGGGCCGCGGCAATCTCGTCTGGCGCAAGCGTATGGAGCTCTCCCGCGCGCGTTGCGCAGCCACGCTGGCGATCGAGTACCGTGATCGCCGGGTACGCAGAAACGTCCACCTCAAAAGGCTGCGTGTGCTCCAGGTTGAGGAAATAGCGTACGTGATAGCGGTCCGCGATCAATCTCCGCAGGCCGCGCCCGTACAGGTTCTTGGCGTACCTGTTCGCGGTGATGAACCCAAGCACGCCGCAGGGTGCGAGGAGCTGCAGGCCGCGCTCTATGAACGCCACATACAGGTCTGCCCTGTCGCCCAGCGTCGCGTAAAGTGAGCGATACCGCTGGAGAACCGCCCTGGGAAGATCCTCGATACGGACGTACGGTGGGTTGCCGACGATCACGTCGAATCGGTCGGTCCACTCGTGCAGCAGGAAGTCCGTACGGTGAAGCCAGTTTGCGGAAAGCGACCGTGCACGCGCGGAAGGACACCCTTCCGTGGAAAGCCGCTCTGCTACGTTTCGCCGGAGAGCATCGATGGACGGAGCGTGGATGTCGATGGCACGGATCGCATCATCCAGGGCGGGATCCATCCAGTCGATCCCGCCCGGGAGCATGCGCTCGGAGGCAATCAGTCGCTGGATGATGCGCAGGACAAAGGCACCATCCCCACAACTCGGTTCCAGAACCCGACGCGTTGCCAGGCGGCCGAGCTCGGGACGATAGTCGGTAAGATCGAGAACGAGGTCGACGATCTCCGCCCGGGTGTAAACCGCGCCATAGCTCTCTGCGCTCTCATGGCCGGCCCAAACGTCTTCCCAGGTGGTTTCGAACAGATCCAGCATCAGTCCCCCGCTACGTGCAGCCGATCAGGTGCCCGAAGAACGCGCGCGCGAATGCGTCAAAGCCCAGCCCGGGCCTTGGCTCGGCGTACGTACCCCGCGTCCCCCTGGGAGAAGACAGGTAAGCGGCAGCGGAATACTGTCGCTCCAGCACCATTCTTTCACAGAGGATGCCGTACCGATCAATGTAACTGGTGCCGGTGAAAATGGGATCGGTCCTGAGCGGCGTCTGCGCGATGCTGACGGGGCCGCGTGATCGCGGCTCGTCCCGGATCACGAACAGGTATCCGAGCCAGAGCTGGTGCAGTCCGAGGGTCCCGGCCCTGTAGGCCGCCCAGATGTCGGCGGCGGAGCCCAGCGCCTCCTCCGAGCGGTTGTTGAGGTTGTTCCCGTAGGAGCCGGCCATGGACTTGATCTCGATGGCTGCGCAGAGGCGTTCGCGGCGAATCACGACCACATCCCATTTCTTGGTAGGGCGGTAGAAGCCGGGGACCTCCACGCCGGTGCGAAACCGGATCTCGTCCGGCGAGAAGCCCGCCTGCCGGGCAAGTTCAGCCAGGAGCGAAGCGAAACCATCCATGTGGCGGCCACCGGTTACGGTTCCCCGCGTGCCTGCATCCCGCCTACTTTCGAGGAGTTGCTTGTCGGCCTGCGCCGCACGAGTCGTCCACATGACCCTGATCGCCTCGCGCACGCGGCTGCGAAGAACGGCCTGTGTCCAGGGGAACCTCGGCGGCGTCGGAAGCTCGGGCTGCATTCTACACCTTCAGCTCCGGCGCGGCGCCGCCCAGGGCGTCGGGGTAGCGGGCCAGGACGGGGGCCACCCACTCCTCCAGGAACTCGTCCACCTGGGCGGGCGCGCGGCCCACGTACAGCTCGGGGCGCAGGTCCTCGTCCAGCTCCGCGCGCGTCACGCCGAACGCCGGGTCCGCCGCGATGCGGTCCATCAGGTCGTTGGGAAGGCCGTGCTGCTTCACCTGGCGGCCGGCCTCGATGCTGTGCACGCGCACCCGCTCGTGCAGGTCCTGCCGGTCGCCGCCCCTGCGCACGGCGCGCATCATCAGGTTCTCCGTCGCCATGAAGGGCAGCTCCTCCATCAGCCGCCGCCGGATCATCTCCGGGTAGACCACCATCCCCGACGCAACGTTGTGCATCAGCAGCAGCACCGCGTCGATGGTCAGGTACGCCTCGGGGACGGCGATGCGCTTGTTGGCGCTGTCGTCCAGCGTGCGCTCGAACCACTGCGACGCGGCGGTGAAGGCGGGGTCGATGACCAGCGCGATGGCGTGGCGCGAGAGGGCGTTGATCCGCTCGCTGCGCATCGGGTTGCGCTTGTACGGCATGGCGGACGAGCCGATCTGCTGCTCCTCGAAGGGCTCCTCCACCTCCTTGAGATGCGAGAGGAGCCGCACGTCGTTGGCGAACTTGGACGCGGACTGCGCCACGCCGGCCAGGGTGGCCAGGCACGCGTAGTCCACCTTGCGCGGATACGTCTGCCCGCCCACGCCGTAGACGTGCTCGAACCCCATCTTCTGCGCGATCAGCCGCGTCAGCCGCTCCACCTTCTCCCCGTCGCCGTCGAACAGGTCCATGAAGCTGGCCTGCGTCCCCGTCGTCCCGCGGGAGCCGTGGAAGCGGAGCGTCCCGATGCGGAACTCCACCTCCTCCAGGTCCAGCAGCAGGTCCTGGATCCACAGCGTGGCGCGCTTGCCGACCGTCGTCGGCTGCGCGGGCTGGAAGTGCGTGAAGCCGAGGGTGGGGAGGTCGCGGTGCGCGCGCGCGAACTCCGCCAGCTCCGCGACGGCGGCGACGATCTTCCGCGCGACCTGGCGAAGCGCCTCGCGGTGCTGGATGAGGTCCGTGTTGTCGCCCACGTAGGCGCTGGTGGCGCCCAGGTGGATGATGGCGCGCGCCTCGGGGGCCTGCTCGCCCAGGTGGTGGACGTGCGCCATCACGTCGTGGCGAAGCTGGCGCTCCAGCTCCGCCGCGCGCTTCAGGTCGAAGTCGTCCAGGTGGGCGCGGATGGCGGCGACGGCCTCGTCGGGGATGGGGAGCCCCAGCTCGCGCTCCGCCTCCGCCAGCGCCAGCCACAGCCGCCGCCACGTGCCGAACTTGAACTTCGGCGAAAAGACGTACGACATCTCCGCCGAGGCGTACCGCTCCGTCAGCGGGTTGGAATACCGGTCGATGGCCATCGTCAGTTCATCTCAGACCCCGCGACAGTGACTGAAGTCGCCGCAACGAAAACACACTGTCCGCCTTCCGCGGACGCCAGGGAACGCCCCCTCCGCGGTCGCCTGGGCTCGCACCTCCCCCCGATTTCCTGGGGGAGGTTGAGCTTCGACCACGTGCCGCCGCTGGTTCCGTTCTCCCTCCCCCACGCCGTTCGTGGGAGAGGGCCCGGGAGGGGGAACGTCGGCCCGCGTACCACACCCGCCCGCATCGCAACGAGGCCGTGATCGATGTTCATCCCCCCTCCCGCGCAGTTTGCGGGAGGGGGTGGCGCGCTCTCGGGCGCCGCCGGGGGCGGGCCCTACGGCACCAGCTGCGGTCCTCGCCGCCGCGGCGGCTTCATCCCCGCATCCGCGGGATAGGCGACGGCGGTGAGGAAGAGGCCTTCCGCGGGGGCGGGAGGCGACGTCTCCTCCTCCGTCCCCTCCGTCAGCAGCGCCTCCATCACCTCCGGCGGGCGCTGGCCCAGGCCCACGTCCACCAGCGTGCCCACCAGGTAGCGCACCATGTGGTGCAGGAACCGGTTGGCGGTGACGTGGAACTCCAGCCCGATCCCCTCCCACGGCGCCCAGCGCGCCTCCGTCACCGTGCAGCGGTCGCCGCGCTCCTCCTGCCCCGCCTTGGCGAACGCCCTGAACGAGTGGTCGCCCACGATCCACTCCGTGGCGCGCTCCATCGCCAGCAGGTCCACGGGGCGGGAGAGCGGCCAGCACCACGGCGCGCGGAACGGCGAATCCGCCTCGCTGGCCAGCCCCAGGCGGTAGACGTACGAGCGCGAGGTGGCGTCGTAGCGGGGATGGAAGAACGGCGCCGCCAGCTCCGCGTCGGCGATCCACACGTCCTCCGGGAGGAGCGCGTTCATGGCCCGCCGCAGCGCCTGCGCCGTCCAGCGGGTGGGCACGTCCGCCGCGGCCACCTGGCCGGTGGCGTGCACGCCCCGGTCCGTGCGCCCCGAGCCGATGACCGCCGCGGGGCCGTTGGTGAGCTTCGCCAGCACGCGCTCCAGCTCGCCCTGCACGGTGCGCTGGTCCGGCTGCACCTGCCAGCCGTGAAAGCTGCGCCCGTCGTAGTGGATGGTGAAGCGGATGCGGTGCCGGTCGGAGGTCGCCATGGGGCGGGGAAGCTAGGCGGGAGCGGGGGAGTGCGAAAGTGCGTGGTGGGATGATGGGGTGAGCGGGCGGTTGGGCGAATGGGGGCGTCCACCCCGGGCGCGGGAAGAGGCACGCCACGCCCCGTTCCTGATCCCTCACCTCCAGACATCCCGGGATTCCTCGCCTCCCGGCCGTGGGCGCGCGCCGCTCCTGTTCTCCCGCGTGATGAGTCGCGGCGCGGCTGCACGAAACCCCGGAACGCAGCGCCGTGCCAGGGCGGGAATTTCCCTGGATTTCTCCCAGCTTTCTCCCGGTGCGTGACTTGCATTGGCCGGAGCCCAGGTTTCGCCGCGTCTCCCGGTGCCCGCCTGGCCGCCCCCGCCCATGACACGCCACATCGCCTGCATCCTTGCCGCGGCCGCGACCCTGGGCTGCGCACGGGGGGAGGATCGCCCGCCATCGGCCACCGCGGTGCCGGACACGGCCGTGTACGCGCAGATCGACACGGCAGGCGTGCAGGTGCCGCCGGAGCTTTCCGCCTTCTGCCACCCCGGCACCACGTCCCTGCGCCCGGCCGGTCTCCCCCCGGCCGACGCCCCGGGCTCGACGGTTCCCGCGTCGGACGTCTATCGCGAAAAGGTGGTGTACCTGGGACGCCCGGTGCGGTGCGTGGTGCGGCGGGCGGAAGAGTGGGCCGCGCTCTGGTCCGCGATGGTCCGGCCGGTCTCGCCCGTCCCGCCGCTGCCAGCGGTGGACTTCCGCAGCAGGATGGTGCTCGTGGCCGCGATGGGAACCCAGCCCACCACGGGCTACGGCATCGGCATCGTGGGCGTGCGCCGCACCGGCGCCGGCATCGCCGCGACGGTGCTCCGCTACACCCCCTCCGGGTGCGAGGTGGGGATGGCCGAGACGGAGCCGGCGCACGCCGTCAGCGTCCCCCGGACGGACGCGCCCGTCCGCTTTATCGAAAAGGTCAGGTACGGCTCGGACTGCTGATCGAGCCGATCCTCCCGCTCCGATCCGCCACGTGAAAGCTCACCTCACCTGCGCGCTCGCCGTCCTCGCGGCCCTGGGATGCACCCGGCCGGAGGACCGTCCACGGGCATCGGGCGCGCCGGATACCGTGGTGTTTGCGCAGATGGACACGGCCGGCGTGCAGGTGCCGCCGGAGCTTTCCGCCTTCTGCCGCCCCGGGACGCGGTCCCTGCGGCCGGCCGGCGCGCCGCCCACGGCCCTGGAGGCGGGAGACAGCGTTCCCGCACAGGACGTCTACCGGGAAAAGCTGGTCTACCTGGGCCAGCCGGTGCGATGCGTGGTGCGGCGGCACGAGGAGTGGGCCGCGCTGTGGTCGGCCATCACGCGCGGCGTCACGCTCGCTCCCCCGGTTCCGCCCGTGGATTTCGGAACCAGGATGGTGCTGGTGGCCGGGATGGGACCCCACCCTTCCACGGGCTACGGCATCGGCATCACCGGGGTGCGCCGGACGGAGAACGGCATCATCGCGACGGTGCTGCGGTACACCCCCGGCCTGTGCCCGGTGGGGATGGGTATTACGGAGCCGCTCCACGCCGTCGGCATACCGCGGGAAGAGACGTCCGTCGAGTTCGTCGAGAGGATCAGCTACGGCCCCGACTGCCTCGAGTAGAGGCGCTTTGCCCCACCCCTGGGGAGGTGGGCGAGTGGTGCTCGCCCGGAGGGGTCGCCGCGGCCGGCACGATGCCCGCCAAAGCACCACACCGGCCCGCCGTTCTCTCCCACCCCTCCCCGAAGTCGCCCCGAAGTCGAGGGAGGGGGGTCCCCGGCCGTCGCGAGGAACGAGCGAAAGGCCCGGTGGGGGAGAGGGCCCCTCCGACGCAGTGGGATCCCTGCCGTTCTCCCTCCCCCACGCAGTTTGTGGTGGAGGGCCGGGGAGGGGGGCGCCAGCGGCTCGCACCAACCGTCCCCGCACTCACGCACTCACGCACTCCCTCCCGCACTTTCGCACTTTCGCACTTGTCGTTAGCATTCGGATCAGCCCCCGCACACATCCAGGCGGTCGTCCCTCCCTCTCCGTAAGCGCAGACGGGCCATGTTCTTCCCCGTTCGGCTGCACGACGCGGTCGATTCCGACACCGTGCTCCGCAGGCTGCTTCCCGTCGTCGCCGGGCCGCGCGGCGAGCGGCGGGTGGCGTACGCCTCGTTCGATGCCGCGCGCGGCGTCTTCGCCCGCCGCTGGACGGTGGGCGAGGGCGGCGCCGTGGACGAGGCCGCGGTGGAACTGGAGCCGCGGCACATCCACACCCTGCTGCTGGACGACGCGGGCGGCGACCGGCCGCTGCGCCCCGCCGACTCCGCGCCCGTGTGGGTGCTGCGCGACCTCCTTCCCGGCATCGAGCCCGACCGGAGCACCGTCCGCGTCCGCGCCATCGCCCACGACGGCGCGCTGATGGGCGTGCTGGTCGTCGCGGAGCCGCGCCGCTTTTCCCTGGGCCGCAAGGACGACGGCCCCGTCGCCGCCGCCGGGGACGTGCTGGAGATGGCGCTGGCCCGGGCCGAGGCGCTGGCGGCGGCCGGCCCCGCGCTGGGGATCGGCCGCGAGGTGGGGGTGGCGGACTCGATCCTCGACCGGCTCACGGAGAGCGAGCGCGCCGTGGCCGAGGCGCGCGCGGAGGTGGAGAAGAGCCGCGCCCGCCTCGAGGCGCTGGAGCGCGCCGCCGGCGGCGCCACGGAGCTGCTGATGGACGCGCACGTGGAGCTGGACCGCCGCGCCGCCCGCCACCAGCGGCAGACGAGGGTGATGTTCCTGCTGCGCAAGCTGCTGGAGAAGAACGCCGAGGGGATGGAGCCCGCCGAGATCGCGGGGGAGATCGTCCGCACCGTGGCCGAGGCGTTCGGCGGGGGGCGCTGCTCGCTGCTGCTGGTGGACGAGTCCAGCGCCGCGCGCGACCTGCGGCTGGGCGCCGCCGTCGGCCTGCCCCCCGCGGTGGACGCGGGCGAGGTGCGCGTTTCCCTGGGCAGCGGCATCAGCGGCGAGGTGGCGCGCACCCGCATGCCGCTCGTGGTCCGCGACCCGGAGGACGGCAACGGCGGCGCGCTGGTGGGCGACGACTGGTACACCTCCGACGCCTTCGTCTCGCTGCCGCTGGTCTCGCGCGGGCGGCTGCTGGGCGTGTTGAACCTCACCAACTTCCGCGCCGGCACGGTGGACGACAGCGAGGTGGAGCAGCTGCGCCTGGTCTCCCTCTGCGTGGCGCTGGTGGCGGACCACGCCGGGCTGTCCGAGCGGCTCTTCCAGGGCGCCGCCCAGCACGCCGAGTCATGACCGACGCCGCCGCGGCGCTCGATGCCGACCTGACGGAGCTGCTCCGCCGCGCCACCGTGCGCCCCCTCTCCGCCGACGAAGCCGAGCGCGCCTTCACCGAGGTGATGGAGGGGCGCGCCACCCCCGTGCAGATGGCCGCGCTGCTGGTCGCCATCCGCGTGCGGGGCGCCACGCCGCAGGAGGTGGCGGGCGGCGTTCGCGCGCTGCGCCGGGCGATGGTGCCCGTCCCCGCGGACCCGGAGGGGCTGGTGGACACCTGCGGCACCGGCGGGGGCGCGCTCACCACGTTCAACATCTCCACCGCGGCGGCGCTGCTGGCCGCCGGGGCGGGGGTGCGCGTCGCCAAGCACGGCAACCGCAGCTTCACCTCGCGGTGCGGCAGCGCGGACGTGCTGGAGGCGCTGGGGGTGCGGCTGGAGATCGACCCCGAGCGCGAGGCGCGCGTGCTGGAGGAGTGCGGCATCGTCTTCATGTTCGCGCCGCTGCACCACCCCGCCATGCGCCACATCGGCCCCATCCGCCGCGAGCTGGCGATGCCCACGCTGATGAACGTGCTGGGCCCCGTGACCAACCCCGCGGGCGCGCGCCGGCAGGTGGTGGGCGTGAACGATCCGTCGCTGCTGGAGCTGGTCGCGGGCGCGCTGCTGGAGCTGGGGCACGACCGCGCCCTGGTGGTCCACGGCGAGCCGGGGATGGACGAGCTGAGCCCGCTGGGGACCACGGAGGTGCTGGAGGTGGCGGAGGGCCGCGTCACCCGCCGCTCCTTCGATCCCGCGGAGGAGCTGGGGTGGGAGCGCTTCGAGCCCGCGGGGCTGGAGGGCGGGGAGCGCGAGGACAACGCGCGCAAGGTGGTGGGCGTGCTCAGGGGCGAGCTGGGCGGCTCCGCGCGCGCGGCGACGGTGCTGAACGCCGGCGCCGCCATCTGGGTCGCCGGCCGCGCGGATTCGCTCCCCGACGGCGTGCGCCAGGCGGAGGCCGCGCTGGACGCCGGCGCCGGGTACGAGAAGCTGCGGGTGCTCAGGGAGGCCAGCCAGGTGGGGTGAGGGGCGGCCCCCGGGGTGGAATCGGCCGAGTCAATGCCGGCCCGCAGAGGCATCGCCGGCGTCGGAAAGCGAATGGATTCGCCGCAGCAACTACGCGCTGTCCGCCTTCGCGAACAAGAGAACGACGGTTCCGCGCAGGGAATCACATTGCGCGGCATGTCGGGTGTAACAGAGATGTGAAATGCCCCGGCGGCCACTCGGCTGCCGGGGCATCTCACGTTTGCTTGCGGTTGGTGCCCGCGAAGGCGGAAAGTGCGTACTTGTTGCGGCGACGCGGCGACTTCAGTGGCCGGTCGCGAGGCCTGCAATCAGTACTTCCGGATCACCCCCACCACGATCCCCTGGATCGCCACCTCGTCGTCGCTGAAGTACATGGGGTCCATGGCGTCGTTCGCGGGCTGCAGGCGAATGCGGCCGCCCCGCTCGCGGTAGAACTTCTTGAGCGTTGCCGAGCCGCCGGGGGTGCCGTCCGCCACCCGCGCCACCACCATGGCCCCGTTCTCCGCCGTGGGCCGCTGGTTGACCACGATGTAGTCGCCGTCGCGGATCTGCTCGTCGATCATGGAATCGCCGCGCACGCGCAGCAGGTAGCTTTCGCCGCGGCGCACCATGTCGTGGAAGGCGATGGTCTCCTGCTCCGCGCCCGGGATCACCTCGATGGGCTGCCCCGCGGCCACGCACCCCCGCAGCGGCAGCTCCAGCTCCGACGCGCGCGGCTCCGCCCGCACCAGCTCGATGCGGCCGCGGTTGCGGCGGATGTGCCCCTTGCGCTCCAGGTTGCTGATGTGCTCGTGGACCGTGGCCAGCGAGTGGTAGCCGAAATGGTCCGCGATCACCTCCAGCGTGGGCGAGTAGCCGTTCGCTTCCACGAAGCTCTCGATGTAGTCGAGGATCTGCCGCTGCTTCTTCGTGAGCGCCATCCGCTTCTCCAAGCAGGAGCTTTGCCGTCCCGAACACCCGCCGAAGAATATAACCGAACACAAACCGAACAGCAAGAGAACTCCGAAAAAACGCTCACGCAGAGCAGCAGAGCAGCAGAGGGATGGAGCAGCAGGGAAGTGCTTGCCGATCCTCTGCCTCTCTGCTGCTCTGCTGCTCTGCGTGACAAAAAAGAAAAAAGAACGAATGATGCCCCCGCGGCATCCACCGCGAGGGCATCCATACCTGTTCGCCATCCCTTTGTCCGCGAAGGCGGACAGCGTGATGTTGTAGCCGCGAATTTATTCGCTTTTCTGCGCGGGCAGCGGAATCTCCCTACTTCGAAAACACCGCCCGCAGCTCGAACGGGCCCTGGATGGGCGGGGGAGTCTTCTCCTCCAGCACCACCAGGCGCTTGTCGTCCTTGCCCAGCTTGCCCACCACGAACGGCACCGACGCTTCGCTCTTCATCGTGCTCCCCTTCAGGTGCCGCCCGGACGCGCCCAGGCGGAAATCGGTCCCCGCCCGCACCCGGCGCAGCCGTCCCAGGGCGGCGCAGATGCGGTCGCGGCGGGCGGTCCCGCGGTCGTGCCTGGAACCGTGGCAGCCCACCGAAAGCTCAGTACTTGCGGATCACGCCCACCACGATTCCCTGGATGGCGACGGCGTCGCCGGGGAAGTACATGGGGTCCATGGTGGGGTTGGCCGGCTGCAGGCGAATGCGGCCGCCCGTCTCGCGGTAGAACTTCTTGACGGTCGCCGAGCCGCCGGGGGTGCCGTCCGCCACCAGCGCCACCACCATCTCGCCGTTCTCCGCCGTCTGGCGCGAGTTGACGATGATGTAGTCGCCGTCGCGGATCTGCTCGTCGATCATGGAGTCGCCGCGCACCCGCAGCACGTAGTTGTTGCCGCGCCGCACCATGTCGTGCGGAACGGTGATGGTCTCCTGCTCCGCCTCCGGGATCGCCTCGATGGGCAGGCCGGCGGCCACGGCGCCCATCAGCGGCAGCTCCAGCGCGGGCGCGTGCATGTCGGCGCGGACCACCTCCAGCGAGCGGCTCTTGTTGTAGTTCTTCCGGAGAAAGCCCTTTTGCTCCAGATTGGTGAGGTGCTCGTGGACCGTGGCCAGCGAGTTGTAGCCGAAGTGGTCCGCGATCTCCTCGTAGCTCGGCGAGTAGCCGTTCGTCTCCACGAAGCTCTCGACGTAGTCGAGGATCTGCCGCTGCTTCTTGGTGAGCGCCATCCGCTTCTCCGCGTGGGGGATTGCCTTCCGAACAGGTGCCGAAGAAGTTACAACCGAAGGCAAACCGAAGTCAAGGAACTCGTAGAACCGCATTGAGTGCAAGCATCCTGGAGCGCATCGTCCGCACCAAGCGCGACGAGGTGCGCGAAGCGTTTCCGCGCCTGGCGCAGTATCGCGACATGGCACGGCAGGCCGATGCCCCGCGCGGGTTTGCGGCCGCATTGCGCCGCCCCGCCGAGGTGCGCCTGCTGGCGGAGGTCAAGCGCCGCTCCCCTTCCGCCGGCGACATTCGCCCCGGCGCGGACCCCGTGGAAGTCGCGCAGGCGTACGTCGAGGGAGGAGCGGCCGCGCTCTCCGTGCTGACCGACCGCGAGTACTTCGGCGGTGACCTGGACTTCCTGCGCGCCGTCAGGGAACGGGTGCCGGTGCCGGTCATCCGCAAGGACTTCCTGATCGACCCGGTGCAGGTGTGGGAGGCGCGCGCGGCGGGGGCGGACGCGGTGCTCCTCATCGTCCGCATCCTGGAGCAGGAGGCGCTGGCGGAGCTGCACGCGCTGGCCCGCGAGCTGGGGATGGATGCGCTGGTGGAGGCGCACACGGACGAGGAGCTGGACCGCGCGCTGGCCGCCGGCGCCACCCTGGTCGGCGTCAACAACCGCGACCTGGACACCTTCGCCACGGACCTGGAGCTGTGCGTCCGCCTGGCGGCGCGCGTTCCGCCGCGCGTCACCTACGTGGGCGAGAGCGGCATCCGCACGGCGCGGGACGTCGATCGCCTGGGCGCGGCGGGGATCGACGCGATCCTCGTCGGCGAGTCGCTGATGCGGCAGCCGGACCTGCGCGCCGCCGCCGCCGCGCTCACGGGCCGGCCGAAGAGCGCGGGGGCGCGCGGCGGATGACGGAGCGCCCCGCCGTCCCCGAGGTGAAGGTGTGCGGGCTGATGCGGCACCCGGACGCGGCCGTCGCCGCGGAGGCGGGGGCGGGGTACCTGGGCGTCATCCTGGCCCCCGGATTCCGGCGAAGCGTGACGCCGGACGGCGCGCGCGTTATCTTGCAAGGTTTACAGGCACGGAGAGTGGGCGTGTTCGTGGACGCGGCGGAGGAAGATCTCACCGCCGCGGCCCGTACGGCGGGCGTGGACGTGCTGCAGCTGCACGGGGACGAGCCCCCGGAGCTGGCGGCGCGGCTGCGCGCGGCGGGGTGGGAGGTGTGGAAGGCGGTGCGCGCCCGGGGCGCGGACGACTTCTCCGCCGCGGTCCGCCGCTACGCCGGCGCGGTCGACGCCCTGCTGCTGGACGGGTACGATCCTTCCACCCACGGCGGCGCCGGGGCGCGCTTTCCCTGGGCGGAGGTCGCCGCGCGGCTGCACGAGCTGCCGGCGGACGTGCGGCTGGTGGCGGCGGGCGGGCTGCGGCCCGGGAACGTCGCGGAGGCCGTACGGGTGCTGCGCCCCCACGCGGTGGACGTGAGCTCCGGCGTGGAGTCCGCGCCGGGGGTCAAGGACCCGCGGGCGGTGCGCGACTTCGTCCGCGCGGCGCGCTCCCTCTCCGGCCCCCCATCGGAACCCGGGCAGTAAGCGAGAATGACCCAAGGTGTTGCAGGTGCCGCCCTGGCGGAGGACTACTCCGGCAGGTTCGGCGAGTTCGGGGGCCGCTTCGTTCCCGAGACGCTGGTCTCCGCGCTGGACGAGCTGGCGGAGGTGTACGCGGGTGCGGCGGCGGACCCCGCGTACTGGGAGGAGCTGGGCGCGCTGCTGCGCGACTTCGTGGGACGTCCCACCCCGCTGTACCGCGCCCGCCGGCTGGGCGAGGCCGCGGGCGGGATCGACGTGTGGCTCAAGCGTGAGGACCTCAACCACACGGGGTCGCACAAGATCAACAACGCCCTGGGGCAGGTGCTGCTGGCGCGGCGGATTGGGAAGGAGCGCATCATCGCCGAGACGGGCGCCGGGCAGCACGGGGTGGCCACGGCGACGGCGTGCGCCCTCTTCGGCCTGACCTGCATCGTCTACATGGGCGAGGAGGACGTGCGGCGCCAGGCGCTGAACGTCTACCGGATGAACCTGCTGGGCGCGGAGGTGCGGCCGGTCGGCAGCGGGACGCGGACGCTGAAGGACGCGGGGAACGAGGCGCTGCGCGACTGGGTGACCCACGTCCGCGACACGCACTACGTCCTGGGGAGCGCCGTCGGGCCCGATCCCTACCCGCGGATGGTGCGCGACTTCCAGTCCGTCATCGGCCGCGAGGCGCGGCAGCAGCTCCTGGACGCCGCCGGCCGCCTTCCCGCCGCCGTGGTGGCCTGCGTGGGGGGCGGATCGAACGCCATCGGCACCTTTCACCCGTTCCTGCGGGACGAGGGCGTCGAGCTCATCGGCGTGGAGGCGGCGGGGGAGGGGATCGACACCCCGCGCCACGCCGCCACGCTCACGCGGGGGCGCCCCGGGGTGTTCCAGGGATCGCACTCGTACCTGCTGCAGGACGACGCCGGCCAGGTGGCGCACGCGCACTCCGTCTCCGCGGGGCTGGACTATCCCGGCGTGGGACCGGAGCACGCCTGGCTCAAGGAGAGCGGCCGCGCCCGCTACGCCGCCGTGAGCGACGCGGAGGCGCTGGAGGCCTTCGGCCGGCTGGCCCGGCTGGAGGGAATCATCCCCGCGCTGGAGAGCGCCCACGCCGTCGCGTACCTGCTGCGCGAGGGCGCCCGCTGGAGGGACGCCGGCCCGGTGCTGGCGTGCCTGAGCGGCCGCGGCGACAAGGACGTGGCGCAGGTGGCGGAGCTGTCCGCCCCGCGCTGACCTCTTCGCACTCACGCACTCACGCACTGACGCACTCTTTCGCCCCACCCGCCCCACATGACCGCCACCGCCGTGCACCTGGTCCCGCCCCCCGACGACCCCGCCGCCCCCGGCGGCGACCCGGCGGCGCGCGCGGACGTGCAGGAGGTGGTGCGCGGCTTCGCGCGGGCGCTGCGGACGCACCTGCTGTACGAGGGCCACTCCCCCTCGCTGGACAGGTTCGTCGAGACGCTGCGCGAGCGGATGTCGGCGCTGTGGGACCGGCTTCCCTACCTGAACGTGCAGGTGGAGGAGCGCGAGATCCTGTGGGAGGGCGCCGCCGTCTTCACCAGCGAGGAGCGCGACAACCTGGCCTTCTCGCTCTACAAGGACGGCGTCCGCGAGCTGAGCTTCATGCCCGGCTTCGAGGAAGAGGACCTGGACGCCTTCCTGGGGATCCTGGCGCGGATCCACCGGCTGCGGGTGGACGAGGAGGACCTGCTCACCCTGCTGTGGGAGCACGACTGGAGCCACTTCCGCTACCGCTACGTGGAGCCGCTGGCGGAGGGGGTCAAGCTCCCCGAGCCGGGGGGCGCCGCGCCGGCCCGCGTGGCCGCGCCGCTGCAGGACCCCGCGCCCCTCACCACCACGGTCACCACCGAGGACTTCCGCGAGGCGCTCTACTTCCTGGACGAAGGGGAGATGCGCCGGCTGGAGGCCGAGGTGAAGCGCGAGATGGGGCGCGACCTGTGGACGGACGTGCTGAACGCGCTCTTCGACCGGCTGGAGGACGGGGAGCCCGAGCGGCAGGGGCACGTGGTCTCCATCATGGGCGACCTCCTTCCCACGCTGCTGGGCGCGGCGCGGCTGCAGACGGCGGCGTACATGCTGGGCGAGCTGGTGGGGATCGCCACCTCCGGGCGCAAGCTTCCCGCCCCGGTCGTCCGCGCCCTGCGCGGCCTCTTCGACCAGCTGGCGCGGCCGGAGACGGTGGCGGAGCTGGTGCGCATCGTGGAAGAGGCCGGTGATTCGCTCCCCCGCGAGCACCTGGGCGCCCTGCTGGCGTACTTCCCTCCCGAGTCGCTGGGCCCCCTTCTCCGCGCCGGCGAGAGCAGCGGGTCGGAGGCGGCGCGCGCCGCGCTGATGGCCGCGGCGGAGCGGCTGGCGGCGCCCAACCCCGGCGCGCTGCGCGGCTTCGTCCAGGACGCCGACTCGTCCGTGGCCGCGGGGGCGGCGCGGCTGGTGGGGCGGCTGCGGGTGCTGGAGGCGGCGCCGGACGTGGGGCGCCTGCTGCAGCGCGCGGAGCCGCGGGTGCGGGTGGCGGCGGTGGAGGCGCTGCAGGAGCTGCGCTCGCCCACGGCCAGCAGCGCGCTGGAGCCGGTGCTGGACGACGAGGACCGCGAGGTGCGCGTGGCCGCGGCGCGGGCGCTGGCGGCGCTGCGCTGGTCCGCCGCGCGGCCGCGGCTGGAGGCGGCGCTGGAGAGCCGGCGGCTGCGCGAGGCGGACCTCACCGAGCGCATCGCCTTCTTCGAGGCGTACGGCGGGCTGGCGGGGCCGGAGGGGGTGGCGCTGCTGGACCGCATCCTGAACGGCAGGAACTGGCTGGGGCGGCGGGAGACGGGGGAGATGCGGGCCTGCGCGGCGCTCGGGCTGGGCCGCATCCGCCACCCCTCGGCCGAGAAGGCGCTCTCCGCCGCCGCGGCGGACCCGGACCCCGTGGTGCGCAGCGCCGTGGGCCGGGCGCTCAGGACGGTGCGCCAGTGAGCACGCACCCCGCCGCCCCCCCGCCCGAGGCGCGCCCCCACCCGGGCGTCGCGGGTGCCGACGACCGCGGCCTGCAGCGCCGCGGCCGCGACCTGCTCTTCGCCATCGCCACGGCGCTGCGGTCGCTGCAGCTCTATCCCCTCGAGAACCAGACGGTGGTCACCGCGCTGGCGGAGCTGGAGACGGCCACCACCGAGCTGCTGCAGGTGGAGGAGCAGATCACCGTCCGCTTCGTGGGCGACTTCTTCTTCGTCAACGACCTGCGGCTGCGCATCGACCTGCAGAGCTACGCCACCTACGGCACCGTGGGGCGCGCCCTGGCCCGCCACGGCATCGGGGAGCTGGAGGTGTTCCGCGGGGTCACCGTCCCCGAGTGGACGGCGCTCCTGGCCCTGGTGAACGCGGAGCCGGACAAGGAGGACCCCTTCGGCGGCTTCCTGGAGCGGCTGGGGCGCACCGCCGTCCTTCACCTGGCGGTGGGGCCGGACCGGGAGAGCGAGCCGGACCTGCGCGACGACGAGGCGCGGCGCATGGCCCGGCGCGCATACGCGCAGACCGTCGCCGTCGCGCGGGAGGTGATGGGGGGGCTGCGGATGGGGAAGGGGGTGAGCCTGCGCCCGGTGAAGCGCGCGGTGCAGTCCATCGTGGACCAGGTGCTCACCAACGAGACCTCCATCGTCGGTCTCACCACCCTCCGCGACTACGACGAGTACACCTTCACCCACTCGGTGAACGTCTGCATCTTCGCCGTGGCGCTGGGAAAGAAGCTGGGGCTGGACAAGTTCCAGCTGTACGAGCTGGGGCTGGGCGCGCTGCTGCACGACGTGGGGAAGGTGCGCATGCCGCTGGAGCTCATCAACAAGAGCGGCCCCCTGACGGCGGAGGAGTTCGAGGTGCTCAAGGAGCATCCGACGGAAGGGCTGCTGTCGATGTTCGACATGCGCGGCCTGGCGGAGCTTCCCCTGCGCGCCATGCTGATGGCGTACGAGCACCACATGAAGACCGACCAGACGGGGTACCCCGCCAGCGCCCGCCCCCGCGACCCGACGCTGTTCGGGCGGATCGTGGCGGTGGCGGACGGCTTCGACGCGGCGACCACGCAGCGCAGCTACCAGGCGCAGCCCTGGACCCCGGACCGCGTGCTGCGCGAGATGCGCGACAACCCGGCGCGCGGCTTCGATCCCCTGCTGGTGAAGGCGTTCATCAGCATGACGGGGATCTACCCCGTGGGGAGCGCCGTCATCCTGGACACCTTCGAGCTGGCGGTGGTCACGGCGCGGAACCCGAAGCTGGACGCCATGCACCAGCCGATCGTGCAGGTGATCTACGACTCCATGGGGGTGCGGATGGAGCCGCCGGTCACCCTGGACCTCTCGGAGACGGACCCGGCCACGGGGCGGCCGCTGCGCTCCATCATCAAGACCACGGACCCGGAGCGGTACGGCATTCATGTCGGCGACTACTTCGTCTGACCTTTCCCTGGCCCACGCCTTCGCCGCGGCGCGGGGGGAGGGGCGGGCGGCGCTGGTTCCCTACGTCACCGCCGGCCATCCCTCGCCCGCCCTCACGGCGGAGATCCTCACGGGGATCGCGGACGAGGGGGCGGACGTCATCGAGCTGGGCGTCCCCTTCAGCGACCCGCTGGCGGACGGGCCCACCATCCAGCGCTCCTCGTTCGAGGCGATCGAGCAGGGGGTGGACCTGCGCTGGACGCTGGACGCGCTGGCCGACTTCCGCGCCGCCCGTTCCACCCCCGTCGTGCTCTTCACCTACCTGAACCCCGTCCTGCGCCACGGGCTGGACCGCTTCCTGGACGACGCGGCCGCCGCGGGGGCGCAGGGGGTGCTGCTGACCGACCTCCCCGTGGGCGCCGACCCGGGGATCGAGGGGCGCATCCTCGCCAGTCCGCTGGACCTGATCCGCCTGGTCGCGCCGACCACGAAGCCGGCGCGGGTGCGGGAGATCGCGGCGGCGGCGCGGGGCTTTCTCTACTACGTGTCGCGGACGGGCGTGACCGGCGCGCGGCAGGAGCTGCAGGCGGGGCTGGCGCGCGAGGTGGAGGAGGTGCGGGCGGTGACCTCCGTCCCCGTGGCGGTCGGCTTCGGGATCTCCACGCCGGAGCAGGCGGCGACGGTGGCGCGGGTGGCGGACGGGGTGGTGGTGGGGAGCGCGCTGGTGGAGGCGCTGCGGACGGAGGGGGTGGACGGGGGCCGCCGCTTCGTGCGCGAGCTGCGCCAGGCGGTGGAGGGTGCCCGGCGCGCGTGAGCGAGGAAAAGCCCCTTTCGCCCGCGGCCGTCCGCGTCCTGCGGAACTACGCGCGCGCCCTGCAGCTGCTGGGCGCGCTGTCGCTGCTGGCCGCCGCCGCGCTCCGCCCCCCGGACGCGACGGGGTGGCTGGCGGCGCTCGCCGGCTCGGCGGCGGTGGCGGCGCTGCGGCTGGGGGCGGTGCCGCTCTCCAAGTTCGCCTACGTCACCATGACGGTGGTCCCCGTGGGCGCGCTGACGCTCCTGGGCGAGCCGGTGGCGGCGATGGTGGCGGCCTGGGCGGGGACGGTGGTGGGGGATGCGCTGCGGCGGAAGCCATGGTTCGCCGCGGGGGTGAACGCGGGGCGCGAGACGCTGGCTGCCCTCGCCGGGATCGGGGGATACGCGCTGGGTGCCTCCTCCGCGGCGCTGCCACCCGCGGACCTGGGCACGGGGGTGGCCCCGGCGTTCACGGTGGAGGGGCTTCCCGTCGTCCCCGCGTACTTCCTCACCTACTTCGCCGCCAGCCGGCTCCTCTTCTACTTCTCCCTCCTCTTTCGCGGCAAGCTGAGCGCGAGCGAGCGGATGGTGCTCATCCGCTACGAGGTGGTGGCGGCGGCGCTGGGGGCGCTGGGCGCGGTCTGCACGGCGGCGGCGATCGCGGTGATCGGCGGATGGGGGGCGTGGATCGCCATCCTGGCCTTCGTCGTCCTCCCGGGCCTGCTGGCGCGCGCGCTGCTGGCGGAGGCGATCGCCAGCGAGGAGCTGCGCAAGGTGGCGGCGATGGAGGCCGTCATCACCGCGGGGATGCCGCTGGCGGAGAGCATGGCGCGCATCGAGCAGATGGCGGGGCGGCTGATCGAGTGGAGCTGGCTGCACGTGTACGGCGTGCGGGGCGGCGAGCTGGTGATGGTGCACCCCCCGGCGGCGGAGGACGACGGGCTGGACGAGTACGGCGCGCTGCGCTCGCGGGTGTTCCAGGACGGCGGCCAGCCGCTGGTGGTGGCCGACGCCCACGCGGACCCGCGCGCGGGGGGGCGCGGGCCGGTGCGCTCGCTGGTGCTGGCGCCGCTGGCGTACGGGCGCAACCCGCTGGGGCTGCTGGAGATCGGCCACCACCGGACCAGCGTGTACGGCCCGGCGGAGGCGCGGCTGATCGAGCGCTTCGCCCGGCAGCTGGCGCTGGCGCTGCAGCTGGACGGGCTGGTGCGGCCGATGACGCAGAGCGCGCGGGAGATCGACGCGCAGCTGCGGGCGCTGGGTGGGCGGCTGAGCACGCTGCGGGAGAGCGGGCAGGGTGTCGCTGCCCACGCGGCGGAGATCCGCGGCCGCGCGGCGGACCAGAGCCGGCGCACGGCGTTCGGCCTGGCGGTGACGGAGGAGCTGGCGGCGGCCGCGGCGGAGATGTCGGCGGACGCGGCGCGGACGGCGGACGCCAGCCGCGACACCCGCCGGATGGCGGAGGCGAACCGCGGCGCCATCGCCGAGGCCATCGGCCGGCTGGTGGAGCTGCGCGACTTCGTGGACGCGGAGGCGCGGGCGATGCACGCGCTCTCGGCCGCCTCCGGGCAGATCGCCACGGTGGTGGAGACGATCCGCTCCATCGCGGACCAGACCAACCTGCTGGCGCTGAACGCGGCGATCGAGGCGGCGCGCGCGGGGGAGCAGGGGCGCGGCTTCGCGGTGGTGGCCGACGAGGTGCGCAAGCTGGCGGACAGCAGCGGGAGCGCGGCGGTGCGGGCGCGGGAGATGGTGGACGCGGTGCGCGGGCAGATGTCGGCCGCGCTGGGGCGGATGGAGCAGGGCTCCGCGCGCCTGGCCGGCGTGGGCGAGCTGTCGCGGACGGCGCTGGACTCCATCGAGCGCATCGTGGGCGCCGCCAGCGGCGCGGAGGAGCTGACCACGCGCATCGCGGGGCGGGCGGGCGAGCAGCAGGCGCGCATCGGCGGGCTGCGCGACGAGATCGCGGCGGTGGCGGAGACGGCGGAGGCCAACGGCGAGGCCGTGGGCGCCGTGGCGGAAGCGGCCGCGCGGCAGGCGGAGACGCTGCGCGAGATAGAGCGCGCCGCCGCCGCCCTGCGCGAGGTCTCGGAGCGCCTGACCGTCTACATCGCCCGCCTGAACGAGGTGACGGACGCCGAGGCCGCGCTCGACGAGGCCACCACGGGTTGATGCTCTTTGCTTCTCTGATCGCGGTAATCCGCTCGAGGATCCCCGGTGCTGGCGGTCCGGTGTTGTCCGCGAAGGCGGACAGCGTGTAGTCGTTGCGGCGACTTTAGTCGCTGGACGGCGGTCGCGACGGGGCTTGGTTACCGGATCAGATTCGCAATGGGC
>DATAAG010000625.1:0-2503 GCA_036260235.1 Longimicrobium sp. | reverse complement strand
TCGGACCGGGTGGGCCCAGGGGACGAACGAACGCGAGAGCCCGCACCGATCTCTCGGCGCGGGCTCTCGCGTTCCCGGGGGCTGGCTCCGGCATCACCCGTCGGCCAGCCACCCGAAAGCGGGGCGCATCTCGATTCCCTCGATGGCCATCTATTCCTCCAGTCCCGCTGAGTCGCCCGGTGCCAGTGACAGTCTCGGCGGCGGGCGCGGTGCGCGGCGGGTTCTCGCGCGTTCCTGTCATCTCAACGACGAGCCCCGGCCGTATCTGACGCTCGCGGATGAGACGATGGTTAAGACGCGCGCACGGCCCGGTTGGTTGCAACGCCTCACCGCGCAGGGAGCTTGCGGCTGGGCTTGAAGTCGAATCCCTCCGGAGGCATGGCGAAGAAGTTGAGGTAGCGCTCCTTCTCCTGCTCCTCGGCGATCCACTCGTCGAACCCAGATTCCACCAGGCCGCCGCTGTCGATCTGCCTGGCGGCGGCACGGGTGGCGAGGTGGTTGGCGTACTCGTTCTGCGGATGGCCCGCGTGGCCCTTGACCCAGCGCCACTGCACCTGGTGCCGCGCGGCGACGGGCACCAGCTCGCGCCACAGCTCCAGGTTCTCGATCTCGCCGTCCTTGCGCTTCCATCCGCGCGCGGCCCAGCCGTGCACCCACTGCGTCATCCCGTCCACCAGGTACCGGCTGTCGGAGGTAAAGACCACGCGCGACGGCTGCCTGAGCGCCGCCAGCGGGATGACGGCGCTGCGGATGGCCATGCGGTTGTTGGTGGTGTCCGGCTCGCACGTCCAGAAGTCGCGGCGGATCCACCCTTTACGCTCGTGCCAGTACTCCACCACACCGGCGGCGCCGCCGGGCCGCGCGCGCCCCTTGAACTGGTTGCCCAGGCACGATTCGTCGGCGTAGATGAAGACCAGCGGCTCGGACAAGCTTTGCTCCTCGCGAGGGGACTCCGGGTTCGGGGCGGGGAATATAGTGCGTGAGTGCGTGAGTGCGTGAGTGCGTGAGTGCGGCGGGCGCACCGCTGTCCCTCTTTCTCCGGCGGAAGTACATTCAAACGTTTCTGCACGCCTTCACTTCACCTGGAGAAGCACCGATGCGAAAGATCCGCTTGGACGCCGACGCACTGGCCGTGGAATCGTTCCTCCCGGCCGAGGATGGGGGGAAGCCGGCCGGCACCGTGCAGGCTCACCAAGGCGGGATTCCTACCCTGGAGACCGGCATCCACGGCTGCTACGGATGCCTGGCGACGGGGCTTCCAACCTGCCGAGCCTGCTCGTAGCCCTGCGGCCCGCCGCCATCCCGCCCTTCGCTGCCGCGCGCTTGCGCCGCCTTCGGCCCGCTGGTATATGAACGCCGCTCCGCGCGGGTGCGCGGGGACAGCAGTTCGCCATTCCACGGAGCAGGCGCGTGAGCGACGGCATTACCGACATCACCATCATCGGCGGCGGGCCCACGGGGCTCTTTGCCGCCTTCTACGCAGGACTGCGCGGCATCTCGTGCCGCATCGTCGACGCGCTGCCCCAGCTGGGCGGGCAGCTGATGGCGCTGTATCCGGAAAAGTACATCTACGACGTGGGCGGCCTGCCCCGCATTCTCGCCAAGGACCTGGCGAAGAACATGGTCGAGCAGGGCACCCAGTTCGGCCCCGAGGTGGTGCTGGGCGTAGAGGTGCAGCAGCTGATCGTGGAAGACGGCCACATTCGCCTGGTCACGCCGCGCGGCGAGATGCTCACCCGCACCGTCTGCATCACCGCGGGGAAGGGGGCGCTGAACCCGCGCGTGCTGGAGTGCCCGGGGTGGTCGGAGCACTACACCGAGACCGGCGGCGTGCACACGCACGTGCGCCAGCCGGAGGACTTTCGCGGCAAGCGCGTGCTCATCGTGGGCGGCGGCGACTCGGCGGTGGACTGGGTGCTGGGGCTGCGCGGCATCGCGCGAGAGATCACGCTCATCCACCGACGCGACGAGTTCCGCGCGCACAAGAGCAGCGTGGAGGAGATGCGCGCGGCGGCGCGGGAGGGGCACGTGAGCATCCGCACGCCTTTCGAGGTGCGCGAGATCCACGGCGACGGCGGGTGCGTGGCGCGCGTGACGCTCGTGAACAACGAGACCAACGAGACGGCGCCGATGGACGTGGAGGCGGTGATCGCGCTGCTGGGCTTCAAGCCGGACCTGGGCCCCATCGGCAACTGGGGGCTGGAGCTGGAGCGCAACACCATCAAGGTCTCGCAGCTGATGGAGACCAACCTTCCCGGCGTGTACGCCGCCGGCGACGTCGTCCACTATCCGGGAAAGCTGGAACTGATCGCGACGGGGTACGGGGAGGCCGCCATTGCCGTCAACAACGCCGTGCACCGCCTGAACCCCAAGGCCCGCGTGAACCCTGGCCACTCGACCAACCTGAAGGTGTTCAAGCAGGACGAGTAGGGCGGGGAACAGGGAACAGCCAGCCAGGACGGCGGCTGCGCTGGCAGGCGCCCGGGGACCTCAGGTCCCCGGG
>DATAAG010000624.1:0-2328 GCA_036260235.1 Longimicrobium sp. | reverse complement strand
CCCGCGGCGAAGCCGCGGGGCGTCCCTCGCGCCGCATCGTCCGGAGCGCGACGAGGCCGGCGGTGTGTATCCCCCCTCCCGCGCAGTTTGCGGGAGGGGGTGGACGAGCCTAGGCGAGGCCGGGGGCGGGTTCGCCGGGGGCAGGCTCCTCCGCGCGCTCCATCCGCTCGGGCGCCTGGATCCCCAGCACCGCCAGGCCGTTGCGCAGCACCACCTTCACCGCGCGGGCGAGCACCAGCCGCGCCCGCGACTGCTCCGGGCTCACCGCCTCGCCGATCACGCGCAGCGAGGCGTCGCGGTTGCCGGCGTGGTACCAGCTGTTCACCGCGCCCGCCACCTCCTCCAGGTACGCGCAGACGGCGTGCGGCGTGTGCGCCTCGGCACTGGCCTCGACCTCCTCCGGAAAGCGCATCAGCAGCTTCACCAGCTCTCCCTCGCTCTCGTGCGAAAGGAGCGACAGGTCCGCGGACGCCGGGTCCAGCGCGGCCGGGTCCACCTCCGCGCGGCGGAAGATGCTGGCCATGCGCGCGTGGGCGTACTGGACCTTGTAGACCGGGTTGCGGTCCGACTGCTCCAGCGCCAGGTCCAGGTCGAAGGTGAGCTGGGCCTCCGCGCGGCGCATCAGGAAGAAGTAGCGCGCCACGTCCACGCCCACCTCCTCGTACAGCTCGCGCATGGTCACGTAGTCGCCCGCGCGCTTGCTGAACTTTACCTCCACGCCCCCCCGCATCACCAGCACCATCTGGTGCAGCACGTACTCCGGATAGCCGGCCGGCAGCCCCAGCGCCTGCAGCCCCGCGCGCACACGCGCCGTGGTGCCGTGGTGGTCGCTCCCCTGCACGTTGATGGCGCGGTGGTAGCCGCGCTCCCACTTGGTGACGTGGTAGGCCACGTCCGGCAGAAAGTACGTGGGATGGCCCGTCGACTTGACCATCACCCGGTCCTTGTCGTCGCCGAACTCCGTGGTCCGCAGCCAGACGGCGCCGTCCCTGTCGTAGACGTGGCCGCTCTCGCGCAGGCGGCGGATGGTGTCTTCCACCCGGCCGCTGGTGTAGAGCGACGACTCCAGGAAGAACTCGTCGAAGCGGACGCGAAAGCCGTCCAGGTCGCGGTTCTGCTCCGCGCGCAGCCGCTGCACGGCATGGACGCGAATGGCGTCCAGCGCCTCGGGAGACTCGTCGCCCTTCCAGCGGCCGCCGTGCTCCGCCGCCAGCTCCTGCGCGATCTCGCCGATGTAGGTGCCGTGGTAGCCGTCCTCGGGGAACGGCACGTCGTTCCCCAGCGCCTGCTGGTAGCGCGCCCACACGCTGCGGGTGAGCTTGTTGATCTGCTCGCCCGCGTCGTTGTAGTAGTACTCGCGGTGCACCTTCCACCCGGCCCACGCCAGCAGCTCGGCGATGGCGTCGCCCAGCGCGGCCTGGCGCCCGTGGCCCACGTGCAGCGGCCCGGTGGGGTTGGCGGAGACGAACTCGACGTTCACCGCCCGCCCCTCCCCCGCGTCGGACCGGCCGTACGCGTCTCCCTCGCGGACGATGCGGGCCAGCCCCTCGCGCAGGGAGTCGGTGGAAAGGCGGAAGTTGATGAACCCCGGCCCCGCCACCTCCGCCGAGCGGATGCCGGCGCCCGCGGGGTCGATGCGCTGCACCAGCTCCTCCGCGATCTGCCGGGGCGCCCTGCGCAGCGGTTTGGCCAGCGTCATGGCGACGTTGGTGGCCCAGTCGCCGTGCTCGGGGTTGCGCGGGCGCTCCAGGACGACGGACACCCCCTCCTGGACGCCCATGTCGCGCAGGGCGCGCTCGATCTCCGCCTGCAGCCTGTCGACGGCCATCTACTCGCCCTTGCCCGCGCCGCCGCCAGACGACGTCGTCGATCCGCCGGACGAGGACGGGCCGCTGGACTTCGGCTCGGACTTCGGGGCCGCGGGCTCGCCCTTCGACTCCGGCTTCGCCTCACCGGACGAGGAGCCGCCCTTCTCGCCTTCCGCGGCCTTCTTGTAGCCCTCGCCGCGGTAGTCGGTGATGTAGAAGCCGCTCCCCTTGAACACCAGCCCGGCCCCCGCGGAGATCTTGCGCTGGGCCTCCGCCCCGCAGCGGGTGCACTCCGTGACCGGCGGGTCCGACATCTTGCCGAACTTCTCGAACTCGTTGCCGCACTCGGGGCAGCGATACTCGTAGGTGGGCATCCTGCTATCTGCTCGCGAACGCTTGTTCCTTTTTGTCACAAACCCGCGTAAGGTAATTCGGGCGGCGGTGTGCGGCAACGGAGGGCGGCGGGGTGATGGGGTGATGGGGTGATGGGGTGATGGGGTGATGGGGTGATGGGGTGATG
>DATAAG010000623.1:0-4160 GCA_036260235.1 Longimicrobium sp. | reverse complement strand
AAAGGGCGCGTAGCTTCGGCTCCGCGCCCTTTTTGCATGGACAGATTTCACGGTCTCCTGTGCAGACGCAGAAAGCAATCGAACGCAGAGTACGCCAGCACGGTCCGCGAGCGTGCCCGTCACACCCACCGCGAGCACGGGCTGCGCGAGCGCGTCAGGTCGATCATGGAAGACGCGGGGTGGATCGACAGGGAAGTTCGCGCCTCCTTCAGCGAGTCCCCGCCCTGCAGCAACACCATCCGGCCCTGTTGAGTCTGGTCCGGGGCGCGTGAAAGGCTGGCCAGGACGCGCAACGCCGCGGGCTTCGGTTCCGCGGCGTTTTCCGGGTCCGGGTTGTGCTGCGGATTGGCGCCGCAGGGCCTGGGCTCCGCGGCGTTTTCTTGTATCCGTCTCTGACCTGGGCTACTTTCTGACCCGTCAGGTGCTTTGCGCATCGCTCGCCGACACTCTGCTCCGCCGAACGCCGTAGCCACCCGCGTCGCACCACGGTGGGTTTCAGCCCGCCGCGCCGATCACCCGTGATCGAGTATCCGGCCATGCGATCCTTCCTCGTCCTCCTGGCCCTGGCCGCCGCCGCCCCGGCGGGCGCGCAGCAGGTCGCCGCCAACACTGCCCGCGTGTACGAGCTGCACGAGGTGGAGGTGCTGCCCCGTCCGCAGAACGCGGCGGAGTTCACGGCGGCGCTCGCGCAGGCGTACCCGGCGCACCTGCGCGAAGCGGGCGTGGGCGGAACGGTGCAGGTGGCCTTCGTGATCGGCGCGGACGGGACGCCGGGCGAGGTGCGTGTGCTGAGCACGCCGGACAGCAGCTTCAGCGGACCCACCGTGCAGGCGGTGTCGCTGCTGCGCTTTACCCCGGCGCAGGCGGGCGGCCAGCCGGTCGCGGTGCGGGTGGAGCAGCCGATCACCTGGCGCGCGGAGCCGCCCGCGCAGGTGGCGGCAGCGGATGCCGCGGTTCTCCCGGATCCCATCGTGATCCCGGACTCCATCCACATCTATCGCGCGGACGAGGTCGACATGCGTCCGGCGCTGGGCGACCTGCGCGACTTCACCATGGCCCGCAGGCGGTTCTATCCGCACGCGCTCCGCACCACGGGCACCCGCGCGACGGTGGTGGCGCGCTTCGCCGTGGACCCGCACGGTGCTCCGCAGTACGTGCACGTGCGCGAGTCCAGCGACCCGCGCTTCGACGAGGCGACGCTGCAGGCGGTGCTGCGGCTGCGCTTCGGGCCGGCGCGGCGCGGCGGGGAGCCGGTGTGGGTGTGGATGGAGCTTCCCGTCGAGTGGTCGGACCCCGGCCCGCTGGCCAGCGCGGACACGGCCGACGGCTACGTCCTCTCCGAAGTGGAGGACCTGCCGCAGATTCTCAACCGTACGGAGTTCCGGATGGTACTGGCGCGGCTGTATCCGCCGATGCTGCGTGAGCGGGGGGTGGAGGGCCAGGTGATCGTTCGCTTTCGCGTGGAGCGCGATGGCACGATCACCGACGCCGCCGTCGTGAGCACCACCAATCGCGCCTTCGACGAACCCAGCCTGCGCGCGGTGGCGAGGCTGCGCCTGACGCCGGGGCGGGTGGGCGGCCGGCCGGTGCGGACGTGGGTGGAGCAGCCGATCTACTGGAGCGTTGCGGGAGGGCGGCCCGCGCCGATGGACGGGATTGAAGTGGAACGGATGCGACGGGCCCGGCTGTCGGACATCGTCCCGAGCAGCGTCCCTCTCACCTGCGCAGGCCGGCCGTGCCAGCAGGACCAGGAGTGACGAGGGTGCCCGCCCGGTCCCGGCCCGCGGCACCAGGCAGCAGGACCGGTCGATGAGGGACGGCAGGAAGGCCGCGGAGCCCGGGCTCCGCGGCTTTGTCTTTGGCGCATCCGTCCCTATACTCAAGTTGCACGCTCCGCTGCCGATTCCAGGCTGTACCCCGACCCAAGCCGCACCCATGCGTACCCCGCTGCTTCTCCTCGTCCCGCTTCTCGCCGCCGCGCCCGCCCGGGCGCAGCAGACGCCCGCCGCCGACTCCGCCCGCGTCTACGAGCTCCACGAGGTGGAGGTGCTGCCGCGCGCGCAGAACGCGCCGGAGCTGGCCGCCGCGCTGCAGCAGGGGTATCCGCCCCACCTGCGGGACGCGGGCGTCGGCGGCGAGGTGTACGTGGAGTTCGTCGTGGGCGTGGACGGGGTGCCGCGGGAGGTGCGGGTGGTGAGCGCGTCGGACAGCGGCTTCGCCGCGCCCACGGTGCAGGCGATCTCGGGGCTGCGCTTTTCGCCCGCGCAGGTGCAGGGGCACGCCGTGGCCGTCCGCGTGACGCAGCCGATCCACTGGCGCATCGCGGGGGCGCCCGTCGCCGTGCGCGACAGCGTGGTGATCCCGGACTCCATCCGGATCCACTCCGTGGACTCGGTGGAGGTGCGCCCGCTGCCGCAGAACTTCCGCGAGTTCACCGAGGCGCTGCGCGAGCACTACCCCGGCGCGCTGCGCTCCACCGGCACCCGCGCGCAGGTCCTGGCCCGCTTCGCCGTCGATCCCCGCGGCGTGCCGCAGTATGCGCAGGTGCTGGAGTCCAGCGATGCGCGGTTCAACGCCCCCACCCTGGACGCCGTCCGGCGCCTGCGCTTTCAGCCGGCGCGGGTGGGCGGGCAGCCGGTGTGGGTGTGGATGGAGGTGCCGGTGGAGTGGGCGGACCCGGGAGATTCCGCGCCGGTGATGGGCGACGCCGAGGAAGGGTACGAGATCAGCGCGGTCACCGACCTGCCCCGCGTGCGCAACACGCAGGCGTTCCAGCAGGCGCTGATCCGCGAGTTCCCGCCCGCCCTGGCCCAGGCGGGGATCGGCGGCATCGTGCACGTGCGCTTTCGCGTGGAGCCGGACGGCACCGTCAGCAATCCGAGAATCGTGCGCGCCAGCGAGCGCGGCTTCGACGAGGCGACGCTGCGGGTGGTCCGGACGCTGACCTTCACCCCCGCGCGCCTGAACGGCCGCCCGGTGCGCGTGTGGGTGGAGCTGCCGATCCACTGGCAGGTGACGGACACGCCCGGACCTTCGAATCCGTGAGCCGCGCGGAGGAGGTGGCCGGGACGGCTGGCGGCGCGGTGAGCGGACGCGACCCGGCGGGGCGCCTGCGCGCGCTCTTCCTGGCGCTGGTGCTGCTGGGGCTGGCGGGGATCGCCGCGGAGCTGGTGCTGCTGGAGCACGTGGAGTCCGCGACCCAGTGGATTCCGCTGGCGGTGATCGGGGTGGGGTTCATCGCCGGCGCGGCGGTGGCGGCGCGCCCGGGGCGGGGCACGGTGCGACTGTTCCAGGGCGCCATGGCGGCGTGCCTCGCCGCGGGGGCGCTGGGCGTGTACCTTCACTACCGCGGCAACGTGGCGTTCGAGCGGGAGATGGACGATTCGCTGCGCGGCTTCGCCCTGCTCTGGGCCGCCCTGCACGGCGCCACCCCCGCGCTCGCACCCGGCGCGCTGGCGCACCTGGGCCTGATCGGCCTGGCAACCACGTACCGGCACCCGGCGCTGCGGCGCCCCGCCGGAGATTCCCCCGAGGAGACGAGATGATCCGATCCATCCGCCTGCTGGTCTTCTGCACCCTCTTCGCCGCCGCTGCCTGCGGCGGTTCGGATTCCGAGTCCGGTGATGCGCTCGCGGCCGACACCGGCGTCGCCGCCGCTCCGTCGGCGGACACGACGCCCGCGGCGCCCGCGGCCGCGCCGGCGCCCGCGGACACCGGGTTCATCGACCCCAACACCGCCTCGCGCGAGCAGCTGCTCACGGTGCCGCACATGACCCCGGTGCTGGCGGATTCGCTGGTGGCGGGGCGCCCGTACGCGGACATGCGCGCGGTGGACCGCGTGCTCGGCGGCCTGAGCGAGACGCAGAAGGACGAGGTGTACGCCCGGCTCTGGAAGCCGCTGGACCTGAACCGCGCCACCGCGGAGGAGATCGAGCTGATCCCCGGCGTGGGGGCGCGCATGCGGCACGAGTTCGAGGAGTACCGCCCGTACCGGGGGATCGAGCAGTTCCGCCGCGAGATCGGCAAGTACGTGGACGACGCGGAGGTGGCGCGGCTGGAGCGCTACGTGACGATCGGATCCTGAGATTGAACCGGGAAAAGATATCGCCTCACACGGAGTCAACGGAGTCAACGGAGTCCAGGTCGCAGGTACTCCGTTG
>DATAAG010000622.1:0-7869 GCA_036260235.1 Longimicrobium sp. | reverse complement strand
GCCCCGGGCCGGGCCCGCCCCTCCTCGCGCTCGTGTGCCGGCCTAGATGCAGGCGTCGCCGGGCCCGCAGGTGCCGGGGTTCGCCGGGCCGGTGCAGATGCAGGTGCGGAAGCAGGTGAACCCGAAGCAGGTGCCCACCAGGGGATCGCAGGTGTGGGCGTTGGGATTCGTGGGCGCGTGCGCCGCCACCGTGCCGCGCATTCCCTCCACCGGCGCCGGCTCGAAGCTCTCCACCGCCAGCGCGTCCAGCTGCAGTCTCAGCTTTTTCATCCTCACCTCCCATGATGATACGGGGTGTGCGCCCCTCGGTCCCGGGCGGCGCACCGGGCGTGGTGATCCGCCTGCACCGTGGCGGCAATCCGTGTTACCGCCCCCGAATGCGCGCCGTTCCGGAAAGCCGCGCTGGAAGGGATGAGCCGTTCCGGATATCTTGTCCGGGACCCCGCATCCACCGTCACCTCGACCGCAGGGAGGTTGCCGATGCAATCGCATGCACCGTCTGCCGCGGACGTCCCGAACGCGGCGCGCATATACAACTACATGCTGGGCGGCTCGCACTGGTTTCCCGCGGACAAGGCGGCGGCGGACTACATGATGTCGCTGGTGCCCTCGACGCCCAAGTGGGTGCACATGCTGCGCGACTTTCTGCAGGCTGCCGCGCGCCGGCTGCACGCGCAGGGGTTCCGTCACTTCGTGGACTTTGCGTCCGGGCTGCCGACCGACGATCACATCCATGCCGCGGTGCCGGACGCGCGCGTGGTGTACTCCGACATCGATCCCCACACCCTGCAGCAGGCGCGGCAGATGGTGGCGGGGCTTCCCAACGTCATCTACCTGGAGCAGGACGTCCGCTATCCCCTGGACCTGCTGAATTCGCCCCGGGTGACGGAGTTCCTGGGAGGCGAGCGCAGGGTGGCGCTGGGGCTCAGCGGGGTGACCGTCTTCCTTCCGCCGGACGAACTGAGCCGCGTCTTCCGCGAACTGTACGAGTGGGCGGCGCCGGGCTCGCGGCTGTACGTGACGTACGAGACCAAGGACGCGGCGCTCACCACGCCGAAGATGGAGCAGTTCATCGGCATGTTTTCGCAGGCGGGCTCGCCTTTCTACCTGTACTCGCTGGAAGAGTGCGTGGAGATGAGCGCGCCGTGGCGGATCCCCGATGCCGGCTTGCCGCGCATGGCCGACTTTCTGGGGCTGCCGCCGGGACACATCACCGAGGAGGACCGGGAGGGCGTAGGACTGGAGTTCTACGCCGCGATCCTCGAGAAGCCCTGAGGAACGCCGCCGGCCGACGGATGACGCCGGCCGCCGCGGAGCGGGCGCCGCCCGTTCTCCCGCGCTCCCTTTGCGGTGCATCGGGCAGGGCAGTCGCGGTGCCGCAGCGGTAACGGGGGGTTCTCGACGGCGATCCATTCCGGGGGAGCATGCGGTGTCGAGGATCATTCGTTTCCCGTATGTTGTCCCGCGTTTGCTTCCATCCCCCCGACACTGCCAGGAGACCGCTCGTGGAACCGCAGGCCGCTTCGACCCTCAACGTCCCCAATCCCGCACGCATCTACAACTACCTGCACGGCGGCACGCACTGGTACGCGTGGGACCAGGCCGCCGCCGACTACATGACGTCGCTGGTGCCCTCCACGCCCAAGTGGGTGGCCATGCTGCGCGACTTTCTGCAGGCGGCCGCGCGCCGGCTGCACGCGGAGGGGTTCCGGCACTTCGTGGACTTCGCTTCCGGCCTGCCGACGGAGGACCACGTCCACGCCGTGCTGCCGGATGCGCGCGTGGTGTACTCCGACACCGACCCGTGGACCCTCCACAGGGCGCAGAAGATGGTGGCCGGGCTGGAGAACGTGCTCTACCTGGACCACGACGTCCGCGAGCCGCGGGCGCTGCTGGAGTCGCCGCGGATGGCGGAGTTCCTGGGCGGCGAGCGGCGGGTGGCGCTGGGGCTGAGCGGCGTGAGCGTCTTTCTTCCGCCGGACGACCTGCGCCGCGTGTTCCGCGAGCTGTACGACTGGGCGGCGCCGGGCTCGCGGCTGTACGTGACGTACGAGACCAAGCAGCCCGGGGCCACCACGCCGCAGATGGAGCAGTTCCTGGAGATGTTCCGGCAGGTGGGTTCGCCCTACTACTTCTACTCGCTGGACGAGTGCATCGAGCTGAGCGCTCCGTGGCGGGTCCCGGCCGGCGGGCTGCCGACGCTGGCGGACTTCCTGGGCCTGCCGCCGGGGCACATCACCGGGGAGGACCGGGAGGGCGTGGGGCTGGAGTTCTACGCCGGGATCCTCGAGAAGCCCTGAGGCCCCCGGCTCCCCTCTGAAGAAGGAAAGGCCTCACACAGAGTCAGCAGAGTCAACAGAGTCTTGATGGACTCCTCTGCTGACTCGACGTGAGACAGATCCACGCGTCGGGACGAGCGCTGGACGCGCCGCATCTGCCGATCCGCCAGACAGCAGCCGTGGTCCGGGCACTCTTCTCGCCATGCGCCGCCGGTGGCCGCGTCTTCGGATCGGCGGTGGACGGGACGTCCGGGAACGGGGAGGAGCGGATGGAGAAGCGCTACGAGTTCGAGGGCGCCGAGGTGCGGGCGCTGGTGGAGGAGTCGCGCGCCGCGCCGGAGCGGCTGATGACGGAGGCGCAGCGGTACCTGGCCGCGGGGATCGACCTGCACGCGGAGCAGGGGGAGTGGGACGGCGAGGTGGACCACCCCGGCACCGGCGCGCCGCCCGGGCTCTGGCTGATGAACGACCGCGGCGTGTACCTGCGCAGCAACGCCGCCGCCCGGGACGCGGGGTCCGTCGCCTACGCCCGCGGCTACCGCGGCGACGTGCAGGTGGGCGACGAGCCCACCTGCGAGTTCATCGCCGCGGAGACGCTGGCCCCCGTCCGCGACGGCGACACCCTCGTCATCACGCTGGACGAGCGGAAGGTGCGGCTCTCCCTCATCCGTCCGGATTGAGCGAGGAGATCCTCCGGCCCCGCCTGAGCGGCGTGGCGAGAGTCTGCGCGACGTTTACCCCCTCTCCCACGCAGTTTGTGGGAGAGGGGGCGAGCCCTGGCGAGCCAGGTGAGGGCTCCCTTGCGGCGCCAGCCGCGCGAGACACACCTTCCGGCGACCGTCCGCGCGCCCATCTTCATCATCCCCCCATGCCTCGCCCCCGCCCCCGGTCCACCGCCACCGCCGAAGACATTCTGGCGCCACTCTCCGCCGACGTGCGGGCGCTGGCGGAGGAGATTCGCGGCCTGGTGCGCAAGACCGTGCCGGAGGCGGAGGAGCGCGCGAACCCGGGGTGGGTGTCGATCGGCTACCACGACGCGCAGAGCGGCTACTTCTGCGGCATCTTTCCGCGTCCGCCGGCCGTGCGGCTGCTCTTCGAGCACGGCGCCGCGCTCCCGGACCCGGACGGGCTGCTCGCCGGCCGGACGAAGCAGGTCCGGTGGATCGACCTTCACCCGGGCGAGCCCATCCCCCGCGACGGCATCCGCCGGCTGGTGGAAGCGGCCCTGCTGCACGGCGCCGTCCGCTGATCCCGCCGGGACCTCACCCGCGGCCGATCGCCGGGGCGCGGATCGAGGAACCTGCCTTCCCGCACCGGTGGCCGGCCGCATCCGGCGAGCTCCTGGCGTCGCCGGCTTTCCACCGCGGACCCGCCTGGCGGGGAACGGCGCCGGCACGAGGAAGGTAGATTCCCGGCGCCACGCCGCGGAGAGCGGGCACGCATCCCGCGGCGCTCCCCCGGAGCGGGGGGTCAGCGCAGCGTGCCTTCCTCCGCTGAGCCGGTCGGATTCACGTCATCGAAGGATCAGGACGATGGATGTGCGCCAGCCCTGGGACCAGGGAGAGACGCCGGACGAGCAGGCGGCGCGGCGGGAGGCGTACGAGCGGCTGTCGGCGGCCGCGCGGCGCGTGGGGCTCTCGCTGGACCGCCTGGGCGACCTGCTGCGCCAGGTGAGCACCAACGAGTCGGAGACGCGCCGCTTCCTGGCGCAGGTCTACGGCGTTCCCGACGAGCTGCTGGACGACCTGCTGCGCGTGCGCATGCAGGACCTGCCGCGCCAGGACGCGCCGTAACGCACTTCGTGCACTTCATCTCCCCGGCCGGGGGGCTCCCTGCATCGTAAGCTGGATTGGTTCTTGCCCTTGCGGCGCCGTCCAGCGATTCACGATGAAGGGGACGAAATGCCAGGCACCCCCCCCGACCCCGTTCCCAGCTCCGCCCGCCGCCGCGGCCTGGCGCGCGTGGTGGACCGCAACGTCCGCGCGCTGCAGTCGCGCCGCGAGGACGAGGAGCGCCACAAGACCCGCTCCGCGCGCATCGCGGACCGGGTCACGCGCTTCACCGGCAGCATGCGGTTCGTCTACATCCACCTGGTGCTCTTCGGCACCTGGATCTTCGTGAACCTGGGCGTGGTGCCCGTGCTGCCGCGCTTCGACCCGTCGTTCGTCATCCTGGCCATGGCGGCGTCGGTGGAGGCCATCTTCCTTTCCACCTTCGTCCTCATCAGCCAGAACCGCATGTCGGAGCTGGCGGACAAGCGCGCCGACCTGGACCTGCAGATCAGCCTGCTAGCGGAGCACGAGATCTCGCGGGTGCTGGCGCTGGTGCAGCAGGTGGCGGAGCGGCTGGAGATTGCCGAGGCGCACGACCCGGAGCTGGAGGAGCTCAAGCGCGACGTGCACCCGGAGATGGTGCTGGACAAGATCGAGGAGAACGCGCGCGAAGCCGGCACGCACGACGCCTCCCCGCGGCCGGCGCCGCAGGGAGGCGTGGAAGCGGACGAGGCCGCGTAGGCTCGGCTCAGGCGGGCGCCGCCGCCAGCCGCGGGGCGTCCTGCCGCTCTCCCGCGCCATCGGCGAACTCGCGGGCGGCCTGCACGAAGGCCCAGAACAGCCGCCGGTCGGGGTCTCGCGGATCACCGGTGGGGCCGTGCGCCTCGCCGCGCTCCGGGTGCCACTGCACCCCGTACATCCACGGGTGCTCGCGCCCCTCCACCCCCTCCACGATCCCGTCCTCCGCCCACACCGTCGCGGCCAGCGAAGGCGCCAGGTCGCGGATGGCCTGGTGGTGGAAGGAGTTGATGTGGAGGTCGGTGCCGCCGAAGATGCGCTGCAGCCCGGAGCCCGGCTCCACCCGTCCCGCGTGCCACCGCTCGTTGACCGGGGCCTGCTGCTCGTGCAGCACGTCGCCCCCCAGCTGCGAGGGGATGTCCTGGTACAGGGTGCCGCCCAGCGCCACGTTCAGCACCTGGATGCCCCGGCAGACGGCCAGGATCGGCATCTGCCGCCGCACCGCCTCGTGCACCGCGGCGATCTCCATCTCGTCGCGCTCGGGGTTGACCTCCTCCACCTGCGGCAGGCGCGTCTGCCCGTAGCGCAGCGGGTCCACGTCCTCGCCGCCGGTGAGCAGCAGGCCGTGGCACACGCCCAGGATGCGGCGGATGGACTCCTCGCCCTGCGCGGGCGTCAGCAGCACCGCCGTGGCCCCCGGCGCCTCGACGGCGTGAACGTACCCGGCGTTCAGCTGCACCCGGGGAAGGTTGTGCACTCCCCCGGGCCACATGGTGGTGGTGACGGCGATCAGTGGACGGTACGTCATCGGTGCGGCATCAGGTTATCCGAAGAGCCAAGCTGTCGGAGCCCGCAGGTTCCGGACCGAGTGGCCGGCTCCGCGCCCGAGCGATTGAAATCGCCGCATCGCCGCAACAACTACGCACTGTCGGCCTTCGCCGGGCCTTCGCCGACACCACCGCGCCGTCAACTCCCCTCTCCCGCCCTCTCCCGCGCAGTTTGCGGGAGAGGGGCCGGGGGTGAGGGACCCGCGCGAAGCGCGACGCCGTTCGCCGTTGCAGTTCTCCCCCTCTCCGCGAGGAACGAGCGGGGAGGGGGCCGGGGGGAGGGGCCCACGCAAACGGCCGGGACCGCAGCTCCACGGTCCCGGCCTTCTCATCACTACTCACGCACTAACGCACTAACGCACTCACGCACTCTTAGATCACCACCGCCGCCGGCGTGATGCAGGTGCGGTTGCGGCCCTGCTGTTTCGCATGGTACAGCGCCGAATCGGCGAGCGAGATCAGCTCCTCGGCCGTGGTGGCGTCCACCTCCGGCCAGGCGGCCACGCCCGCGCTCAGCGACGCCCGCACCGACGTCTCGCCAAAGACGAAGGGGATGGAGGAGAAGTGCGCGCGCGCCCGCTCCGCGAACGCCGCCGCACCGCTCGCCCCCGTCCCCGGAAGCACCACCACGAACTCGTCGCCGCCGTAGCGGCCCGCGCGGTCGTTGGCGCGCAGCCCCTCCGACCCCAGCCACGACCCCAGCGCCCGCAGCACCGCGTCGCCGGCCAGGTGGCCGCAGGTGTCGTTGATCTCCTTGAAGCGGTCCAGGTCCAGGATCACGATGCTCAGCGGCGAGCCGCCGGTCCGCGCCTCGTCCAGCTCCCGCTCCAGATAGGTGATGATGGAGCGGCGGGTGTCGCAGCCGGTGAGCTCGTCGGTGTGCGCCAAGTCGTGCAGCCGCTTGCGCTGCTCCACCAGCGTCTGAAAGAGCTGCACCCGCCCGCACGCCTGCACGATCGCCTCCACCACCCGCTCCGCCAGCTCCGCCGCGTCGTCGCCCAGCACCGGCTCGTCCACCGTGGCGCGCTCCATGAACACGCCGGTGTCCCTCTCGGTGATGGGGAAGGGGACCACGACCACCGAGCGCAGCGGCATGGGGAGCCCGCGCCGCTCCCACTCCGCGCGCACCCCGTCGAAGAGCGGCGAGGTGGCCACGTCCTCCACCAGCACCGGGCGCCCGGTCACCAGCGCCTGGCGCACCTCCGGATACAGCTCCAGCTCCAGCTCCAGCCCGTCGGTGAGCTCCGCCTCGCTGCTGGCGGCCACCCGGGCCACGCTGGCGCCCGCCCGCACCACCAGGACGGAGCACCGCCCCACCCCCAGGATCTCGGAGGTGCGCGAGGTGACCAGGTGGAACATCTCGTCCGCCGTCACCACGCGGTTCAGCTCGCGGATCAGGTCGATGGCCTGCAGCCGCATGCGGGCGGCCTCGCGCGCGCGGCGCAGGTCGCGGTTGCGGCGCACGTGGCTGTCCACGCGGGCCAGCAACTCGTCCAGGCGGAACGGCTTGGTCAGGAAGTCCACCGCGCCGTCGCGCAGGGCGCTCACGGGAAGGGCGCCGTCGTTGGTGGCGGTGATCAGCACCACGGGGATCTCCACCCAGCGGGGGTCCATCCGCAGCGCACGCAGTACCTCCAGCCCGCTCATCTCGGGCATCATCACGTCCAGCAGCAGCAGGTCCGGCAGCGGGTCGGCGTGCTCCAGCAGATCCAGCGCGGCGCGCCCGCTCATGGCGGTGCGCACGTGGTAGCCGGTGACCTTCAGCGCGCGTTCCAGGCCCTGCAGAATGGACGGGTTGTCATCGGCGACGAAAACGGTGGCGGGACGATCGTTCATCTACGTGCTTCAGTCGGTGCACACCGGCGGGTACGCAGCCGGGGCCAATGAATGAGTTGCGGCAAGCGGGTCCGGCCCGCGGCAGGAACGGCGGGCGGCGGTTGGGTCCGGTCGCGGCTCGCGGGAGACTTTCCGAGTCGGGAGATGCGAAGCGCACGTCTCCGCAGGGCAAGAGCCGGACCATGCGCCGGACATGCGTTCCGGCAGGCGGCGCCTTGACTGTCGTAACGAATCGGGCTCTCCGGATGGGACATCTACGCCACGCCCATGCACCAGGATTGTCTCATGCCGCAGCCGTCCAGGCGTCCCCCGGATCGCCCCCGGTCCGTTTCCTGCTCCCCCGGTGCGGCAGAGACCGCAGGTATCCCGGGACATCTCGCCTCTTCGGACCGTTGGCCGTCGTACCCCGCCCAGACC
>DATAAG010000621.1:0-3322 GCA_036260235.1 Longimicrobium sp. | reverse complement strand
CGGCGGATCCTCACCAAGACGATCTCTCGACGTCTGCACTCACGCACTCACGCACTCACGCACTCACGCACTCACGCACTCACGCACTCACGCACTCACGCACTCATCCGTTTGGCACGATCCTGGCTCTTCCGCGCACGGGGCTGTAGCTGTAAACCCTTGCCAGAGCATCACCTGTGATGATGGATCGCGTGCGCAGGGCCGCAGTGGCGGTGTTCGTGACGGGACTGCTGGTGGGCGGGGGAGGCGCGGCGGCGCAGCAGGACAGCGCGTCGGCGCGGGCGGATTCGGCGCGGGCGTCCACCGCGTCCGGGCCGTTCTCCATTACCGTGGACCTTTCCGACCGCATGCTGTACGTGATGCGCGGCGACCAGGTGGAGCGCGAGTACCGCGTGGCCATCGGCCAGCCGCGGCATCCCACGCCCACGGGATCGTTCAGCGTGCGCCGGCTGGTGTGGAACCCGCGCTGGGTGCCGCCCGACGCCGAGTGGGCGCGCAACCGCCGCCCGCGCGAGCCGGGAGATCCCCGCAACCCCATGGGGCGCGTGAAGATCTTCTTCCGCGCGCCGGACTACTACATCCACGGCACGCACGAGGAAGACTCGCTGGGCGAGGCCGAGTCGCACGGCTGCATCCGCATGCGCAACCCGGACGTCGTCGAGCTGGCCAGGATGGTGATGGAGAACGGCGGCGAGCCGCGCAGCCCCGGGTGGTTCCAGCGCGTCATCAACCAGGTGCGCCGCTCGCAGGAGGTCCGCCTCTCCTCGCCCGTGGCGCTGCGCGTGCGCGAGTAGGCCGGGGATGCACGTCGTCGAGGTGTTTCTCCCCCTGCGTGACGGCCAGGGCACGCCGTTTCCCCGCGCCGCGCTGGACCGGGTGCGCCGCGAGCTCACCGAGCGCTACGGCGGCGTGACGGCGCACCTGCGCGCCCCCGCCGCCGGCGCATGGAAGGACGAGGAGGGCGACGTGGAGCGCGACGACGTGGTGATCGTGGAGGTGGTGGTGGACGAGCTGGACCGCGGCTGGTGGGCCGGCTACCGCCGCGAGCTGGAGGAGCGCTTTCGCCAGGACGAGGTCCTGGTCCGGGCCACCGCCTGCGAGCGGCTGTAGGGCCCCTCCCCGCGCAAGCCGCCGCGCGGAGAAGGGATCGACGTGAATGGAAAAGGGCCCAAGCGACCTGCTCGGAACTGTGGCAGGCCCCGCGCGAGCGCCCCCTCCGCTCGCTCAGGCTCGCACCTCCCCCAAAAACCCCTGGGGGAGGTTGAACTGCTCTTTCGTCCTACTGGGTCGGCGCAGCCAGCGGGTGACTCAGAACGACAGTTTATCCGGATTCGGTGTGAGTCCCTGCACCCCGGCAACCAGATTCTTCGGTCGGCGCCACAAGCATCCAGGCAAGGCAGGAGCGCGAGGGCGCCTCCGTCGGAACCGCGCGAGCAAGGAGAGGGCACTGGCAACGCGAGAAGGCGCCCGTCGGAGAGCGCCCTCTCGCCCGTCGTGCGGCCGCGGCGTCAGCCCAGCCTGACGACGTTCTCCGCCGCGGGGCCCTTGGCGCCGTCGACGATGTCGAACTCCACGCGCTCCCCCTCCGCCAGCGTGCGAAAGCCCTGCGCCTGGATGGCCGAGTGGTGCACGAAGCAGTCGCGCGCGCCGTCCTCGGGGGTGATGAAGCCGAAGCCCTTGGCGTCGTTGAACCACTTCACCGTGCCGGTGGTCCGCATCTCCTGATCTCCCTGTCCTGTGTCCACGTTCCGTCGGGCGCCCGGGCCCCGGTACCGACCGACTTTTCTCGAAGCGCCTTCCGCCCCGCCCGGACGAAAACGGGACCCGCTCCTCGGGGTCCCCTCTGCCCTGCGCGAACGCGGGCCGGGCGAAAAGCGCGCGGAGATTACGGGCGGGCGTCCGCAGCGTCAAGACCCGGGGCGGGCGGCGGCGTGTGCGGCGGCTGCGAGGGCGGTCCAACCGGCGGCGCGAGGGTGTCGGACTCGCGCCGGTTCATCGCCTGCCGCTCCTCCGCCGGCTCCAGGTACAGGATGCGGAGGACCACCACCAGGATGGCCAGCAGCGGGGTGGCCACGAACAGCGCCAGCAACCCGAACCCCACCGCCAGCATCAGCTGCCACACCAGCAGCATGGCGGGAGGGATGTTGACCGCCCGCCGCTCCACCAGCGGAACGGTGATGGCGTTCTGCACCTGCTGCAGCAGGAAGTAGAACAGCGCCACGTACAGCGCCGTGCGCGGCGAGATGGCGAAGGCGGCGACCACCGCCGGCGCCGCCGCGATCGTCGGCCCGAAGTTGGGGATGAACTCCATCAGCGCCGCGAACGCCGCCAGCGCCAGCGCGCCCGGGATCTTGAACAGCGTGAGGCCGATGTAGGTGACCACCCCGATCCCCAGCATGGTGAGCGCCTTGCCCAGCGTCCACCGGCGCAGGTTGCGTCCCGCCTCCACGTAGATGCGCGTCCAGCGGTCCCGCGAATCGTGCGGCACCAGCCGCAGCAGCAGGTCGCGGTACAGGTCCGGCTGCGCGGCGAAGAAGGTGGCCAGCACGATGATGGCGAACGACCCCAGCAGCGTGGTGATGAGGTTGAACGCCAGCGGCACGAAGCGGCTGAGGAACGCCGAGACCTGCGCGCTCAACGACCGCGTCAGCTGCGACTCCGGCCCCTGCCCCGTCTGCTGCCGGAACCACAGCTGCGCCTGGTCCAGCGTCTCCGGCAGCTGGGTGGCCAGCAGCCGCACCTGCGCCATCAGCTCCGGCACCATCGCCACCATCAGCCCCACCAGCGACCCCACGAAGACCACCACCGTCAGCGGCAGCGCCACGCGAAAGGGAATTCCCAGGCGCTCCAGCCGGCGCGCGGGCGCGTGGATCACGATGGCGATGAGGATGGCCAGCATGACGATGAACAGCGCGCTGTGCACCATCCAGAAAAAGCGCCACAGGAACAGAAAGATGGACGCCATGACGAAGATCCGCGCCACGTCCGCGGACCTCCAGGTAATGCGGCGGACTTCTACCTCGGCCATGTGGCGTCCTGTGGGAGACCGGGTTCCGGCCGGTGCCGGTGGAGAAGTGCCCAGGATCGAGTGCCCAGGATCAAGTGCCCAGGATCAAGTGCCCGGTGAGATGCTTGAGCCCTGATCCTGGACACTGAAAAATCGGGGCCGCGCCCCCCGAAGGGACGCGGCCCCGGTGCGTCAGGCCCTGCGCTCAGCGCCCGCCCCGGCCGCCGCCGCGGTTGCCACCGCCGCCGGCGCCGCCAGCACCACCCCCGCCACCCCGGCCGCCGCCGGCGCCACCCGCCCCACCGCTCCGACCGC
>DATAAG010000620.1:0-6660 GCA_036260235.1 Longimicrobium sp. | reverse complement strand
CGTCCCCGCGCGGCCGTGCAGGCTCGCGCGGCGCGCCGGAGGCGTGGGCGGTGCGGCGGGAGTACCGGTCCACGTACCGCGACAAGCTGGTGGATTCGGAGGCGTTGCTGCGGGGGCGGATGTGGCGTCCCGGCGGCGGCGGGCCCCGGGGCGGCGTGGCGGAGGTGTCGCTGGACATCGCCGTCTCCGAGGACCTGAAGGTGGACGTGGGCGACACCATCACCTGGGACGTGCAGGGGGTGCGCATCCCCACCCGCGTCACCAGCATCCGCGAGGTGGACTGGCAGCGGCTGGAGCCGAACTTCTTCGCCGTCTTTCCCACCGCGGTGCTGAACGCGGCGCCGCAGACGTGGGTGATGCTGGCCCGCGCGCCGGATGCGCCCGCGCGCGCGGCGGCGCAGCGCGACGTGGTGCGGCGGTACAGCAACGTGGCGGTGCTGGACCTGACCGCCATCCAGAACGCCATCGACGACGTGCTGGGCCGCGTGGCCGCGGTGATCCGCTTCCTGGCGGCGTTCAGCGTGGCGACGGGGTTCGTGGTGCTGCTGGGCGCGGTGCTGGCGGGACGGCTGCAGCGCATTCGCGAGAGCGTGCTGCTGCGCACCCTGGGCGCCACCCGCCGGCAGATCGGCGGGGTGCTATTGGCGGAGTACCTGTCGCTGGGGCTGCTGGCGAGCCTCGCGGGGATCCTGCTGGCCGTGGGCGCCGGCTGGGCGCTGGCGAAGTGGCTGTTCGAGGTGGACTACGCCGTCCCCGTGCTGCCGCTGCTCTGGCTGACGCTGGCCGTCACGGCCCTTTCCGCCGCCGTGGGCCTGCTCGCCAGCCGCGAGGTCTTTCGCCACACGCCGCTGGAGGCGCTGCGGGAGGAGTGAGGGTAGGGCGCCGATTCAGGCTCCGCACCAGCGACTGAAGCCGCCGCAACGACCACGCGGTGTCCGCCTGCGCGGGGATGGGCAGCGGCTGCCCTCATCGGCGCGCGGGGCCAGCGGAGCGGTGTCGGCGAAGGCCGACGGTGCGTAGTCGTTGCGGCGATTCGATGGCTGTGGCGGGAGGGCCGGCATCCTCAGGTTTTGATGATCGCTTGACCGCTTGCGAAGAAAGACCGAAACTACAGCTGCGCGCGCAGAAATGTTGCGGACAGTCCGAACACACGCTACCGTTGCCGCGACCTTTGCCGTGGCGCGGGAGAATGCCCTCTTCAGGCCGGAGGCTCACGATGGGGCTGCCGGGAACCGGGATCTACACGCCTGCGGAAGCCGCGACGCTTCTGCACGAGCGTTCGGAGACGGTGCGCCGCTGGGCGTTCGGCTACCGGCGTACCCGTGCGGCCGGTCCCGCCGTGCATCCTCCGCTCATCCGCACCGACCTGCCGGAGATCGAAGGGGAACGCGCCCTCACCTTCGTCGAGCTCGTCGAGTTGCTGTACATCCGCGCGTTCCACACCGCGGGCGCATCGTGGCGGGAGATCAGGGAAGCCGCGACGGTCTCGGCGCGGCTGTTTACCTCCGAGCACCCCTTCGCGCTACGCCAGGTGTACGTGGATCCGGGGCGCGTGCTGTACGCAGCGGTCCAGAACGCCGACGGCTCGAAGTCGTTCATCCGCCTGCGAGGCCACGGGCAGCACGAGCTTCCCGCCCTGGTCAAGCCGTACCTGGACCAGCTGGACTTCGATCTGAACGACGTCGCGAGCCGCTGGTGGCCATTGGGCCGCCACGGAGGCATCGTGATCGACCCTGCATTCTCCTTTGGCGCGCCGCTCGTGGAGGAGGTTGGAATCCGTGCCCGCACGCTCGCCGACGCCTGTCACGCGGAGCATGCCGCGCACGGCGAAAAGACGGTGGAGCACGTGGCCTGGTTGTACGAGGTCAGTCCGCGACACGTGGAAACCGCGCTCGCGTTTCAGCGGTGGCTGAAGGCAGCGTAGTCTTTCTGTTCGACGAAAACTCGCCGCATCGCCTGGTTCGCTCCCTCCGTGAGCTGGGCGAGGCGGCGTATCACGTATATGACGTCGGGTTGAAGCAGGCGCCCGACGAGATGGTGTTGCGATACGCCGGCGAGCGGGAGTGGTGCATCGTCAGTTCCGACCGCCAGATCCTGCACCGCCCTCACGAGCGTGCCGTGCTCGCCCGGTTCTCCATCGGGGCCTTCTTTCTGAACGACACCATCGTGGGCACCTGCAAGATTGCGCGGACGGTGTATCGACACTGGCCGGAGATGAAACGGATCGCCCGCAGCGAGCCCAAGCCGTTCGTGTACCTGATACGGGAAACCACCGTCTCCCGCAGCCCGCGGAAAAAGCTCGGATGACCGCCACCAATCACGGCCAGGTAGAGCGCGCGCTGGACGCCGCGCGGCAGGAGCTCGGCGTCCGCTGCGGCTTTCCGCCGGAGGTGGAGGCGGAGGCGGCAGAGGCGGCGAAGCGGGTCGCCGCACCGGGTGACGGGCGCGAGGACCGGCGCGACCTGCCGCTGGTGACCATCGACCCGCCGGGGAGCCGCGACCTGGACCAGGCGCTCTGCCTGTTCGCGGAGGAGGACGGCGGCTTCCGGCTCTTCTACGCCATCGCCGACGTGGGCTTCTTCGTGGACCGCGGCGGCGCGCTGGAGGCGGAGGCGTGGCGGCGCGGCCTCACCGTCTACGGGCCGGACCGCAAGGAGCCGCTCTATCCGCCGGTGCTGAGCCAGGGCGCCGGCAGCCTGCTCCCGGAAGAAGACCGCCCCGCCATCCTCTTCGAGTTCGGCCTGGACCGGGAGGCGCAGCTGCAATCCACCGCCGTCCGCCGGGCGCTGGTGCGCAGCCGCGCGCAGCTCACCTACGCGCAGGTGGTGGAGCACGTCTGCAACGGAGAGGCGCTGTTCCGCGGGCACGACTGGGCCCGGTCGCTGCCGCTGATGCGCCGCTTCGGCGAGCTGCGCAGGAAGATCGAGGCGGAGCGCGGCGGCGTCTCCATCCCCCTGGCCAGCCAGCACGTGACGCAGCTCACGGCCCGGCGGCTGGGGTACGCGCTGGAGTTCGAGATGCCGGTGGCGTCGGAGGAGTGGAACGAGCAGGTGTCGCTGCTCACCGGCCACGCCGCGGCAAAGACGATGCTGGAGGCGCGGGTGGGGATGGTGCGGGTGATGGGCCCGCCCGACCCGGACGCCGTCACCGCCTTTCGCCGGGCCGCGCGGACGATGGGCTTCTCCTGGCCGGAGGGAATGTCGTACCCGGACTTCATCCGTTCGCTGGACGTGTCGCACCCGCGCATCACCTCGCTGCTGTGGCAGGCCCGGCGGGTGAACCGCGGCGCGGACTACCTGGCCTTCGACGGCGCGCTCCCCGCCGACCCGCTGCACCACGCCCTGGCGATGCCGTACGCGCACGTCACCGCCCCGCTGCGCCGCCTGTGCGACCGCTACGTGCTGGAGGTGCTGGTGCGGCTCTGCGCCGGCGAGCGTCCCACCGCGGACGAGGCGGCCACGCTCCAGCGCCTGCCGGCGGTGATGGACGAGGCGGAGCGCCGCGAGGGCCGCTTCGAGCGCCGCGCCATCGACGTGGCCGAGGCGTGGGTGCTGCGCGAGCGCGTGGGCCAGCGCTTCTCCGCCACTGTGCTGGGGATGCGCGACCGCGGCGTGGAGGTGCAGATCGAGGATCCCCCCGTCCGCGCCGTCGCCGCCGCCCACGGCCGCAGGGTGGAGCCCGGTCAGCCCGTGCAGGTGACGCTGGAACGCGTCTCCGTGGAGGACGGACGCGTGAGCTTCACCCTCGCCTGATGCGGTGATCGGCGTCCCACGGGGTACTGCCAAACGACCCACAAGAGCGTTGTCTTCCTGAGTGGGTGTTGCCAGACCGCCACGAACGAGCGTTGTCGTCCTGAGGGAGCGCCACACGGAAACCGCGTACGCACAACCGCTTGCGCGCGACCGAAGGATCTTCTCTCCGTCACCCGGGGCTGGCTCCCGCGGTACGAAGCCAGTCCCTCGGCCCTGCCGGCAAGATCCTTCGGTCGGCGCCAGAGTGCGGTGTGAACGCCAGGGCAGGCGCGGCGCCTCCCTCAGGAAGACAGGGGTCGGGTGCGGTTTGGCAACACCCTCTCAGGAAGAACAAGGCTCGGAAGCCTGGGGTTTAGCGACACCCTCTCAGGAAGCAAGGTTCGAGAGGCGCAGCAACATCCTTCCAGTGCCCGGCCTCATCCATCCCTAACCTCTCCACGGCAACCGCTGGCGGGGTGCCGGAGTCACATCCGACCGTACCGCGGCGCGTGGACGGCGCCGGGGCTCGCCACATCCATCCCGGGTGACGGAAGATGATTCACACCAACCGCAGGTACGCGGCGCCTGTGCTCGCGGCGGCGCTGCTGGCGCTGGGCGCGGGGGATGCCGCCGCGCAGGGCGCCATCGTCCGCCTTCCCGAGCGCGACCGGCCGCTGACCGGCACCCCGGCGCAGGTGTTCGCCGTGGGCCGCGCGGAGGGCGCCGACCACGAGATGTTCGGGGAGATCGCGGGCGTGGCGTTCGACGCCTCCGACAACCTGTACGTGCTGGACCGCCGGGGCTTTCGGGTGATGGTCTACGACCGCAGCGGGCGCTTTCTGCAGCAGATCGGGAAGCAGGGACAGGGGCCGGGCGAGCTGATCGCGCCCATGCAGCTGGCCATCGCGGGCGACGGCACCGTCATCATCTCGGACATCGGACGGGGCGGATACGCGCTGTTTCGCCCGGACGGCACCTTTCTGCGAAACGTGGTGATGGAAGGATGGATGCCGGCCTTTGGCGGCGGTATCGGATGGCATCCGCGCGGCGGGATCGTCGCCACGTACCGCCAGCCGATGGAGCGGCCGGGGCAGGGATCGATCTCGCGGAGGGAGAACGTGTTGCCGCTGCTCTTTCAGCCGCTGGCGGGCGGGCAGCCGACGCGCCTGTACGACATCCCCTCGCCCGTGCGCATCGACCAGCAGTCGCCCGGCCCGGGGCAGGTGATGGTGCGGATGCGCCCGCCGCCGATCTTCAGCCCGGCGGTGCTGTTCGGCGTGATTCCGAACGGGCAGATGGCGCTCAGCTTCACTCCCGGCTACACGGTGCGCATCCTGGACGCCAGCGGGCAGACCGTGCGGTACCTGCAGCGCCCCATGCGCCCGCGCCTTACGACGGAGGCGGACCGCCAGCGCGCACGTGAGAACCAGCGCCAGACGCTGGCGAGCGGGCGCGGGATGGTCCGCATCAGCATCGGGGGTCCGGGCGGTGGTGGCGGTGGCGGTGGCGGCGCCCGGCCGGGGCGCGAGGGTCCCAGCCGGCAGCAGATCGAGCAGATGCTGCAGGAGATGGAGTTCGCGGACACCATCCCCGCCCTCCGCGGCCTGCGTGTGACGCCTTCCGGCAAGCTGTGGATCGAGCGCACCGGACCCGTGGTGGGCGAGCCGGGGCCCATCGACCTGGTGACCCCCGAGGGCCAGTACCTGGGCACCATCACCGGCTCGGCGTTGCCGGACGCCATCAGCCGCAGCGGGCTGGCCGCGTACGTGGAGCGCGACGACGACGACGTGGAGCGCGTGATCGTCCGCCGGCTGCCGCAGAGCTGGCGGTAGCCGCCCACCTCCCCGTCGATCCGCGGCCCGAACGGGGGATTCATCCCCTCCACTCGCCGCCCTCTTTGCAGCCGCGCGCCGGTCCCGTACGTTGGGGCCGGTGCGCGGCTTGCGTGTGGCCCCGGCACTGCCCGTGGGTCGCCGCGCCCGCTTGCCCGCCACGCCTGCCGGAGACGGATTCCGAGTGAACCGCGAGTACCACCGCTGGCACAGCCCCTCGCTGGGCCGCGACATGGAGCTTCTGGTGTTTGGCCACGCCGGCGCGCGCGTGCTGGTGTTTCCCACCTCGATGGGCCGCTACTTCGAGTGGGAGGACCGCGGGATGATGAACGCGCTGGGCGAGCACCTGCGCAACGGGTGGATCCAGATCTTCTGCGTGGACAGCGTGGACGCCGAGAGCTGGTACGCGCGGGGCAAGCATCCCCACCACCGCGCCATCCGCCAGTTCGAGTACGAGAACTACCTCCTGCGCGAGGTGCTTCCCTTTTCGCAGAGCCGCAACGGCAACGGGTTCCTGATGGCGGTGGGCGCCAGCTTCGGCGCGTACCACGCCGTGAACACCGCCTTTCGCCACCCGCACCTGTTCAACCGGGTGATCGGGCTGAGCGGCATGTACGACATCCGCGAGCAGACGGGCGACTACTACGACGAGGCCGTCCGCGCGCACAACCCCTCGCACTACGTCAGCGAGATCCACGACCACGGGCACCTGGAGGCCATGCGCCGGATGGACATCATCCTGGCCACCGGCCGCGACGACCCGTTCGTGGAGAACAACCGCTACCTGTCGCGCATCCTCTGGGAGAAAGGCGTGGGCAACGCGCTGCGGCTGTGGGACGGCTGGTCGCACGACTGGCCGTACTGGATGGACATGATGCGGACGTACATCGGCGGCAGCGACTGAAGTGCGCGAGTGCGGAGTGCGCGAGTGCGTGAGTGAGGACGGCGGCCGATGAGCTACTGCCGGTTCGGACCCGACAGCGACGTCTACGTGTTCGAGACCGAGCACGGCATCGAGTGCTGCATGTGCGAGCTGTGCGATGGGCGCAGCTTCACGGCGGCAGGCGCGGCTGAGATGATCGGCCACCTGCTGGAGC
>DATAAG010000619.1:0-2826 GCA_036260235.1 Longimicrobium sp. | reverse complement strand
GAGGCCGCGTTGCGGCGGCACGAGAGCGTCACCGACTGCGTGGTCGTGGCGCGCGACGATGCGGGCGAGCAGCGGCTGGTGGCGTACGTGGTCGGCGGCGTCGAGGCGGACGAGCTGCGGGAGCACCTGCGGCGGAGCTTGCCGGAGTACATGGTGCCGGCGGCGTTCGTGGTGCTGGAGCGGTTGCCGCTGACTCCGAACGGGAAGCTGGACCGGAAGGCGCTGCCGGCGCCGGAGTACGCGGCCGACGCGGACCGGTACGTGGCGCCGCGGACGCCGGTGGAGGAGGTGCTGGCGGGGATCTGGGCGGAGGTGCTGAAGGTGGAGCGGGTGGGGGTGCACGACAACTTCTTCGCCCTGGGGGGCCACTCCCTCCTGGCGGTCACGCTCGTCGAGCGCATGCGGCGCCGCGGCGTGCGCGCGGACGTACGCGCCCTGTTCACCACTCCCACGGTGGCGGAGCTCGCCGCCGCGGCGGGAGGTGACTTCCATGAGGTACCGATCCCGCCGAGCCGGATTCCGGCCGGCTGCGGCGCCATCACGCCGGAGATGCTCCCGCTGGTGGAGCTCACGCAGGCGGAGCTCGACCGCATCGTGGGTGCGGTGCCCGGCGGCGCGGCGAACGTGCAGGACGTCTACCCGCTGGCCCCCCTGCAGGAGGGCATCCTCTTCCACCACCTGCTCACCCGGGAGGGCGATCCCTACCTGCTCTCCCTGCCGTTCGCCTTCGAGACTCGCGAGCAGCTGGAGGCCTACCTGGCCGCCCTGCGGGCGGTGATCGCGCGCCACGACATCCTGCGCACCGCGGTGGTGTGGGAGGGGCTCTCCGAGCCGGTGCAGGTGGTCTGGCGCCACGCCCCGCTCCCCGTCGAAGAGGTGGAGGTCGACCCGGCCGCGGGCGATGCAGCGAGGCAGCTGTACGAGCGCTTCGACCCGCGGCATCACCGCATCGACCTGAGCCGCGCTCCCATGCTGCGCGCCTGCGTCACCCATGACGTGGCCGAGCAACGCTGGGTGCTGTTGCTGCTGCAGCACCACCTGACGAGCGACCACACCGCGATGGAGGTGCTCCGGGCGGAGATCGACGCGCACCTCGACGGGCGCGCGGATCAGCTCCCGGCCCCTCTCCCGTTCCGCAACTACGTGGCGCAGGCGCGGCTGGGGGTGAGCCGGGCGGAGCACGAAGCGTTCTTCCGCGAGCTGCTGGGCGACGTCGATGAGGCGACGGCGCCGTTCGGACTGCGGGACGTGCACGGGGACGGGCTGGGACTGGAGCAGGCGCGGCTGGCGGTGGAGGAGGGGCTGGGGGAGCGCCTGCGGGCGCGGGCGCGGGCGCTGGGGGTGAGCGCGGCGAGCGTGTGCCACGTAGCGTGGGCGCAGGTGCTGGCGCGGGTGTCCGGCCGGAACGACGTGGTCTTCGGCACGGTGCTCTTCGGGCGCATGCAGGGGGGGGAGGGAGCGGACCGGGTGCTGGGGCCGTTCATCAACACGCTGCCCATACGCATCCGGTTGGAGCGGGCAGGCGCAGTGACGAGCGTAAGGCGCACCCAGGCGCTCCTGGCCAGCCTGGTGCGCCACGAGCACGCCTCCCTCGTGCTCGCGCAGCAGTGCAGCGGGGTGCAGGCCCCGGAGCCCCTCTTCTCCGCGGTCCTCAACTACCGGCACAGCGTGCATGGCGGAAAGCGGCCAACGGCCCGCGGAGCCGCCCGGGGGATCCGCGCAATGGAGCGGTCGAACTACCCGCTCACTCTCTCGGTGGACGACCTGGGAGACGGGTTCTACCTGACGGCGCACGTGCAGGCCGGCGTCGGTGCGGAGCGGGTGTGTGCGCTCATGAACACGGCGCTGGGGGGACTGGTCGAGGCGCTGGAAGGGGCGCCGGAGTGCCCGCTGGAATACATCGAGGTGCTCTCGGAGGCTGAGCGGCGGCAGGTACTGGAGGAGTGGAACCGGACGGCGGCCGGGTATCCGGCGGACCGGTGCATCCACGAGCTGTTCGAAGCCCAGGCGGCGCGGGCGCCGGACGCCGTGGCCATCGAGTTCGAGGGAGAGACCCTCAGCTACGGCGCGTTGAACGAGCGGGCGAACCGGCTGGCGCACCACCTCGCCGGTCTCGGCGTCGGGCCGGAGACGCGGGTGGGGATCTGCCTGGAGCGGGGGACGGAGATGATCGTCTCCGTCCTGGCCGTGCTGAAGGCGGGCGGCGCGTACGTCCCGCTGGACCCCGCCTATCCCGCGGAGAGGCTGGCGTTCGTGCTGGCCGACGCGGCCGTGCCCGTGCTGGTGACGCAGGAGTCGCTGCGCGCGGCGCTCCCCGCCGGCGACGCCGTCGCGGTGGTGAGCGTGGACGGGGACGGGGCGCGGATCGCGGCGGAGTCCGCGGAGAACCCGGAGCACGGCGTCTCGCCCGACCACCTGGCGTACGTGATCCACACCTCGGGGAGCACGGGGACGCCCAAGGGGGTGATGGTGCCCCACCGCGGCGTCCCCAACCTGGCGTACGCGCAGGCCCGCCGGTTCGGCATCGACGGCACCAGCCGTGTCCTCCAGTTCGCCTCCTTTTCCTTCGACGCGGCGGTGGCGGAGGTGTTCGACGCGCTGCTGGCCGGGGCCACGCTGGTGATGGCGCCGCGCGAGGAGCTCCTTCCGGGTGAGGGGCTGCTGGAGACGCTGCGGCGCGGGCGCGTCACCGTGGCCACCCTGCCGCCGTCGGTGCTGGCCATGCTCCCGCCGGACGACCTGCCGGAGCTGCGCACGGTGGTGAGCGCGGGGGAGGCGGTGGACGCCGCCACGGTGGAGCGGTGGAGCGGGGGCCGTGCCTTCGTG